>NZ_JBISBU010000129.1:0-2315 GCF_044385805.1 Haloferula sp. A504 | reverse complement strand
AACGGGCGTGCTGAAATTCATTCCTCCGTCCGTTGAATAGGAGATGTCGAAGGTTTTGAGGTTCCGGTCTCCGTCTCGGGTGTAGAGCCAGTAATGCACCCTGTCGACATCATAGGCACCCCCCAGCTCGAAGGTCAGCTCCTCGGTGCCGCCCGAGGGGGCACCGGAGCCGCTCAACCAGTAAGCGTCCGACTGGTAGGGATGATAATCATCCAATTCACTCAACGGGTCCGAAACATCAGTCAGGCCGGAACCGTCGATGACCTTGTCGATGGTGCGCGGGCTGCCGATGGTGGTGGTCGAGGTCGCCGATATGGGAGTGATGACAATGCTTTCTCCCGCCGCATTGACGGTGATGTTCAGGGTCGCCTCCATCGGCGTGGCGATGACCCCGTCGGTCACGCTCACCGTGAAGGCATTCGCTCCCACATCGGCATTGGTCGGAATGCCACTGAGCGTGCCGTCGGCGGCCACGGCCAGCCAGGCCGGGCCGGAGACCTTTGCGTAGGCCAGGGTGTCGCCGTCGTCATCCGTTGCGCTGTCGGCAATGGTGCCGCTGTAGGCCAGATCCTCGGTCGCGTCGCTGCCCGCGATCGGGTCGGTGGCGAACACCGGCGCATCGTTGGTGTTGAGCACCGTGATGTTCAGGGTCGCCTGGACCGGGGTCGCAATGATGCCGTCGGTCACGCTGACGATGAAGCTGTTTGCGCCGACGTCGGCATTGGCCGGCGTGCCGGACAGTGTGCCGTCGGCGGCCACGCTCAGCCAGGCCGGGCCGCTGACCTTCGCGTAGGTCAGGGCAGCATCAGCGTCGTCGTCCGTTGCAGAACCAGCGATCGTGCCACTGTAAGCCGCATCCTCGGTCGCGTCGCTTGAGCCAAATGGGTCAGCCGTGAAGACCGGCGCGTCATTGGTGTTGATCACGGTGACATTGAGCGTCGCGGTGTCGCTGCCGCCGTTGCCGTCGGTCACGCTGACCGTGAAGACATTGAGCCCCACGTCGGCGTTCGCCGGGGTGCCACTCAAGGTGCCGTCCGCCGCCACGCTCAGCCATGCCGGGCCACCGGTCTTGGAGTAAATCGGCGCATCCCCGTCATCGTCGAATGTTGTGCCGGCGATCGTGCCACTGTAGGCCGCATCCTCGGTCGCATCCGAACCATTGATCGGGTCGGAGGTGAATGCCGGGGCATCGTTCGTGTTGATGACCGTAATGTTCAGGGTTGCTTCGACGGGAGTCGCGATGATGCCATCCGTCACGCTGACGGTGAAGGCGTTCGCCCCCACATCGGCGTTGCTCGGTGTGCCCGATAGTGCACCATTGACAGCCACGCTCAGCCAAGCCGGACCGCTTAGCTTGGCATAGGTCAGCGAGGCACCATCATCCACATCGCTGGCATCGTCCGCCAGCGTGCTGCTGTAGGGCAGATCCTCGGTCGCGGCGGATTCATCCACAGGATTGGAAATCCAGGCAGGCGCATCGTTGGTATTGATCACTGTGATATTCAGGGTCGCTTCCACAGGCACCGCGATGACGCCGTCCGTCACGCTCACCGTGAAGGCGTTCGCGCCGACATCGCTGTTGGTCGGTGTGCCGCTGAGCGTGCCATCCGTGGCCACACTCAACCAGGCCGGGCCTGCGACCTTCGCGTAGCTCAGCGAGGCCCCGGCATCGTCGTCGGAAGCACTGCCGGTAAGGGTGCCGCTATAGGCCACGTCCTCGGAGGCATCCGAGCCGTTGATCGGATCGGCCGTAAAGACCGGTGCGTCGTTGGTATTGATCACGGTGATATTGAGCGTGGCCTCCACGGCCGGGTTGGTGCCGTCATCCGCACTCACGGTGAAGACATTGACGCCGACATCCGCATTGGCCGGCGTACCCGAAAGCGCGCCATCGGCAGACACAGTCAACCATGCAGGTCCATTCACCTTGGCAAAGGTAAGCGTATCTTCCGCATCGCTGGCGTTGTCGGCCAGCGTGGACGCGTAGGGCGCATCTTCTGTGGCATCAATTTCATTGACCGGATCCGCTGTCCAGGTCGGTGCGCTGTTGGTCGAAACGGCCGTGCCTCCGAAGCAAATTTCGGTCATCGCAAAGTAGCTTGTGTCCCCGTGATTGCTCAGATTGCTGAACCGGATATGCGTGACACCGGACAAGGTGCCGAAGGTGCGGCTCTCCACGTAGGCATTGCTGCGGTCGCTGGGCCCGATGGACCAATCCGCCATGCCGAGTGACGCCGCCGGAACGGGCGTGCTGAAATTCATTCCTCCGTCCGTTGAATAGGAGATGTCGAAGGTTTTGAGGTTCCGGTCTCCGT
>NZ_JBISBU010000128.1:0-2414 GCF_044385805.1 Haloferula sp. A504 | reverse complement strand
GCCCACGACTTGAACCAGACACGGCACCTCCCTTTCAACCCTCAAACCACCCCGAAGGCGCGTGGCTGGCTCCAGTCGCAGCCATAGGGTCTCGCATTGAAGGAGGCATGGCTGCAGCGGAACAGGACAACATTCATCCCTTTCCCGAAGAGAAGAGTTTCAATCAACTTCTCACTGGGGAGCAGGAATTCCTTCGGGCATTGCTCCGGACCATTGGTGTTCCAGCCTCGGATGTGGCGGATGTCCTCCAGGACGCCAATGTCTACCTGATCGCCAACCAAGCCAAGTATCTCCCGGGCACCAACTTCCGGGCGTGGGCGGGGCAGGTCGCCCGCTTCCGCAGCCTCAACTATTTCCGCAGCAAGAAGCGTCGGCCAATGGTGAACCTCTCGGAGCAAGCGCTCGACATGATCGTCGAGGAGGTCGTGCTCCGCTTCGATGAAAACCACGCCCGGTTGCAGAAACTCGGCCACTGCCTATCCAAGCTCTCCGATGACCAGCGGCAGCTGCTTGATGCCGTTTACGCCAAGGGCACCTCCCTCAAGGATCTCGCCCGCGCCAAGCGATGCAGCCATGCCGCCATGCGGAAGACCGTTTCCCGAATCCGACAGACCTTGAAGGCCTGCATCGAATATCAAACTGAAAGCTGAGCCGAAGCGTCACAATCCGTCCCATTCCGCTCTATGTTCATGAAGTTGCAACCGGAACCCCAACCTGACCGCGAGTTTGTCGATCTCGTCCAGCGCGTCCTTGATCACGAGGCGAGCCTGGAGGATATCGCGCATCTCAACGCCCGGCTTCCGAAGGATTCGGTGGCGCTGCGATACTTCGTCGAGATGCGGATGCTGCACTGCTCGCTGGAGGATGCGTTCGACGCGGCTCCAGCCGAACTGGACTCGATCGAAGGGCGGCTGGTGAATTTCTCGGGTCACTCCTGCCCTGCCGCACAGGCCCCGACCCGGGCACAAGCATCCAGTAAACCGCAATGGCGGAAGTGGCTCGTGGCGGCTGCCGCTCTGGTTGCCATCAGCCTCGGCTTCCTTGCGGTGGATCGCTTCCTCCACCGCCCCGCCTTCGAGGTCGTCGCGCGCCATGGCACCGGACTCTCCGCCGTTCCGGCGAAAGGCACTTGGATCCGCCACGGTGACACCCTCGAACTCAAGGACAACGCCGTGGAGATCCGCTCGGCGGATGGAAACACCCTGACCTTCCAGGGACCGGGCGAGCTGAAGATTCAAAGCCGCGACCGCCTGATTCTCGAATCCGGTCGCCTCTGGGCCGATCTCAAGGGCGATCCGGTCAAAATTATCACGCCCCGCGGCGAGGTCACCGACCTGGGCACCACCTTTGGCATCGACCAATCCTCCCCCTTCGCCACGCGGATCGATGTCTTCGATGGCGAGGTGCGATTCACGAACCCGGACGATGCAGGTCGAACGACCAACGCAGAGAAGGGCGAGAGCCTTGTCTCATCCGGGGCCGAGTGGACTCCGGAAAGGGGAGAGGCCGATGCTGGACGCTACACCTCGGGGATTCGCCGGCCCATCGGATTGTCCTTTGTGAAAGACGAGGCTGAGGCCGCCCGGATCTCCTCCAAACTGGCATTCGGAGCTGCTTGGGCGACCGGTTCGAGCATCACGGGAACCGCCCAGCTGCCGGGTAGCCCGGTTGAGATCCGGTGGAGCGGCGGATCGATTTTCTCCACGGGGGCCTGGAAGGCTCCCGAGGCCGACGTGCTGCACACCCACCTCTGCTGCTCGGCATGGCGGAAATTCAGAATTGACGCTCCAGGAGGTGATCAACAGGCAGAAGACGAGTCGGTCGGAATCACCATTCATTTGCAGAACCTCGCCACTTGGATGGAGCAGATTGGCGCTGTTGGCTACAAGCTGACAGTTCTACAGAACTCCAATGAAAGAGGAGTTCGTTTCTTCCCGATCTCGGTCTTCGAGGGCGGAAGCGGCACCGGCACTCCAGTCGGTGTTTTTGAAACGCAGCCTGAGGCCTACTTACCCGGGAACTACCCGGACGGACCAGGAGGCTTGGGTGCCCGGGTCGTGCAGGAGTTCCCCATGGTCTTCAAGGCGGATTCCCTGACGCTGAAGGCGCCTCCTTTCGATGGAGCTGAGCGTCTCTCGAACATTTCGGGAATCGTGCTGAATCCCGTTTTCTGACCCGCATCGTAGATTTTTCACGGGGCTTTTGTCACAGATCGGTGGATGGGGCTCTTTGAAAGGAAACCATCTTTTCATGAGAACCCACCATCTCCTCACTGTTCCGTTTGTTGCCGCTGCCCTTTCCTCGGCTTGCGCCGAAACCGTCCTCATCGACTGGTCGACCTCAGCCAGCGTCTCGTCTCCTGCGGGCGACGGAAAGCACTGGAACAGCCTTGGTACTCCAACCGCCGGCGGCAG
>NZ_JBISBU010000127.1:0-2596 GCF_044385805.1 Haloferula sp. A504 | reverse complement strand
CGAGGAACTCCGCCAGCGACTTCCGCACGGCGGCACCCGCTTCCTCGCCCGCCACCTTGCCGTGCCCGAGTCCACGCTGCGGCGGTGGCGCTCACGCCACCGCCGCGGCCAAACCATCCGCCGCAAGCCCGGCCTCGCCAAACCTCGCCCGCTTCCCATCGCCGGACTCCGCGAACACCTCCACGCCCTGCACCACGGCAACCACCGCAGCGCCGGGACCGGCAAGCTCCACGACGCACTCCGGGACAGCCTCTCGCGCCGCGACACCGACGCACTGGTCGCCCGACTCCGCGAGCGCCACCACCAACACCAAAAGGACCACACCCTCCACCTCACCTGGCACCGTCCCAACCTCGTCTGGGCCATCGACGCCACCCACCTGCGCACCTCCCCGCAGGACCCCGGCGTCCACCCCGTCCTCGCCCGCGACCTCGCCTCCCACTTCCACTTCCAGCCACTGCTCCTCGAAGCCGAATCCGCCGACGCCAACCTCCAATGGCTCCGTCATCTCATCGAACTCCACGGCCCGCCGCTCTTCCTCAAGCGCGACAACGGCAGCCCCTTCAACACCGATCCCATCAACGAACTCCTCGCCCAATACGGCATCCTGCCCCTCAACAGCCCCATCTGCCAGCCCACCTACAACGGCGCCATCGAACACGGCATCGGCGCCTTCAAGCGCGAACTCGCCGGCCTCCTCGATCCCTCGCTGCCCATCGCCCATCAGCCCGCGCTCCCACGACTCGTCCACGCCGTCACCCACCTGCGCAACACCCGCCGCCGCCGCTCGCTCGGCGGCATCAGCCCCGCCACCGCCTACCACCACCACCCGCACTTCGCGCCCTCGGCGCTCATACGCAGACAGATTTTCGAGTGGATCTCGGCCCGTGCCGAAGCCACACTCGGAATGCCATGGGAAACGTCCGATCACCACGCCCGCAGCGCCGCTTGGCGTCGCGCCGTGGAAGCCTGGCTCCGCTGCCAGGGCCTGGTCACCGTCTCCCGAACCCCAAAACCGTCACCCATTTTCGCCACTCAAAAGCGCTCATAAACCCGTTGGCAGCACAACGGAGTAACTGGACTCTACTACTACGGTTACCGTTGGTATGACCCCGTGACAGGACGGTGGCCATCAAGAGATCCAATTGAGGAAGAGGGTGGAGTTAATTTGTATGGATTTGCTGGAAATAGAAGCGTCGACTCTATTGATTACTTAGGTCTTTTTGGGCCCGATGCAGAAACGAACACAAAATGGGCTCAAGAGCAGGCGGGCGCGGGCAAGATTGGACAGGATGCAGTGCAATTTGTCAGGAACGGCAACTTTAAGGGACACAGCGATTTTGTGAACTTCAATCAGATCAAGAAACCGGATTTTGACTTTAATCGAGCCGACAATGATGAGTTCCGCGCAAGGCCAGGAAGTCTTGGAGTGCATTTTCGTAATCGTGCGACAAACTTTGCAGAAGCTAGAAAAGCGATAAATATTTGTGATGAACGTCAGTTCGAACTCGAGATGCACGGTGTTCAGGATTACCATAGTCATTGGGCTAAAGGATTCATAAATGGCCACAAATCGCCCGGGGTCATTTGGCGAACGGGAGATATGAAAACTACCAGAAATTACCATTCTGTGCTGAATGGTCAGTATTACCTGAGTCCTGACCTTGATAACGAAGCCCACGCAAGGGCGAATGAGGATACGAAGATCCTATTGAGGGAGTGGAAGGATAACTGTTGCGTTGTTGTGACCGGTAGGTCGATTATTAATTGGGTTGGCACCAAGAGCTGGAAGAAGAGAGATGATGTGGTAGAGCCTGAGTGTTGCCAGGATTGGAAGCCGGAAGAGTGGGAGTCTGAATAGAGAGATTCGCGGCGTAGTGTTGATAAAGAGGTAAAATATTATGAGGTATTCAATTGTGCTAGTTCTTGGCATTTACCAGCTAGCTTCATGTAGTCATTTGGGACACGATGTATACCCACTGAAGATGGCTGGGGGGAGGATTATTGAAAAGGAGAAGAGGCTTGTTGATGTTAGGATCATAACAATTTCGAGTGATTGCCTTTTGATCGGAGATGGCACAAAGATCCACTGTCCGGATGGGGTCCATCGGTTGGGGGCCGTTCAAGGCAAATTGGTGGATATGGATATCATAGTGTCTGTGCGGAAAAGTGGTTTGTCTGGAGGAATTCAGCGATCAGAGCGAATAGAATTAGTTAGGGTGTTCGACCATGGCCAAGTTCTTGCAGATTTTAGTATTTGTGAGAATTGTTCTAAACAAATGCGACGCGGTATTCTGGAGATGAAAGATCGTGAGAATTATCCGCCTTCTGTCGTGAATTGGGTCGTGCGGAACTGCCCTCACCCAGGTTTCTTTTTTCCGCTGGACTACCCGACGGAGAATGTTGGGTGGATTTGCGATGAGTGTAGCTCGAAGGCGCGTTCTGTGCTTTCATCGTAAGCGCTCCACGCAGCACCCGTTCCCTGGCGGGTCATAGTCTCCAGGGTCAGTAGTACCAGAGCTTGGCAAGGGGTTTTTTGAAGGTCGTTTTGAGGGCGTCAGGGAGCGGATCGATCCGGGCGGGCCGGTTCGACCTG
>NZ_JBISBU010000126.1:0-2627 GCF_044385805.1 Haloferula sp. A504 | reverse complement strand
TCAGCCCCTGGATGCGCCAGGTGTAGAGTTGGCGGGGCCGGATGCGGAGGTATTCGCAGGCTTCGAGGTCGGTCAAAAGCCGGTCGGCACGGCGGTCGGAATCAGGTTGCTTGGACATGCCACCGGCCGCGTGTCAACTTGCGTGGGCTGCAGAGGGGTGGATTTCATTGCGTAATGAACCTTCCGGCGGGGAAATCCGTGAACGTTCACAAGTTTCCGGGGGCGGGGGAATTTTCTTTGCGCAAAGAGATTTGGGCACGACGAGCCGGGGACGGGCCTCCGGCACCCGGTCAAATGTCGTTCCGTAACGACAATTCAGGGCCGGACGAACTGGCGAGGTAGGGCCGGGTTTTCATACCGGGATGAAAAGCGGGCCTCCGCCAGCCTGGATCCGGCAGGGTTTCTTGGTTCGCGCCAGAATTTCTTCCCGGGAAGACACTGTCCCGACGTCGGGACATGTCGCCCCCTGCGGTGCATCCTCCGTTATTTTTCTGCACGCGCAGAAAATCTCGGTCCGAGCGGGAGATTCCTTCCCGGGCAGACATGGTAGGCCCCACGAAAAGGTGTGACCGGCCACACGATTTTTCCGCACGCGCAGAAATTTTCCGCTCGAGCGGAGGTTCTTGGCGCCCAGAAAATGTGTGAGCGGTCACACAATTCGAAGGCTCCGGCCCAGTTGTCCTGCCGGCAGGACAAGCTTCCCGGGGATTCGCACGGCAATTGTCATGTCGGCATGACAATCTGGGGCAGCATTGACTGTCGTAAATCTACTTACGGAAGTAGATTCTGGCGCTCCAAGGCCCGTCAAAGCCTGCTGCCCGTCTCGTGGCGCCACGAGGTTTCTCGGCGGGTTCCGGCACCGCGTCGATTTTCCTGACGGCAGGAAGTTTCGTTACGAAACGAAAATGTTGGTGCGCACCAACAGCCGCCGGCGAGACGCGGCGAGGGGCTGCTGCAATTTTGTTTCCGTAAACAAAACTCGCCTCGGGCACTGGCGGGGCGGCCTGTCCCGGGATGACAAGGCGGCGGATCGGCCTGAGGGAGCGGCAATTGTTTGCGCGGGCAAACAATCTCCCATCGGGCTGCCGAAGTAGGATTGTCTGTGCGCAAAGACAATCGGGCACTGGGTCTGGAACGGCGGGCGACCAGCCGAAACGTGTCAACGTCTACACGTTTCGTGAGCTGGGGGACCGAGGACCAGAGCTGGAATTGTTTATTCGCATGAACAATTCGAGTGCCTCCTTCGTCGTGGCGCCACGACAATCCTTCCAGGTGAGAATCCTTGCAACGCTGGCACAATCAGCCTGCTCGGATGCAGGAGGTGGGCGGCGCAATTGTCTGGCCGGCAAGACAATTGCCACCTTGTCGTTCCGGAACGTCAGATCAGGGGGGCAGTCGGCGGCTCCGCGGAGCGCAAAATCTGCGGAGTAGTCGTTCTGTTGACGGAACGACTACGGGAACCTCGCGGAGGGCCGAATGTTGACCCGGATCAACAGAGCGGCGCCGTCGCAAAGTGTGGTCGTTTGGTTGACCAAACGTCTGGAATTCCATGGGCCTGGGTTGTGGCGGCCCAATTCTCGTCGCGTAACGAGAATTCCTCCTGCCGGCAGGAGATTTTTTGGCCGGCCATAAATCCGGGTTTGTTAGTTCGATATAACAATCTCCGGACGTCACCCCGCCTTCCGCCGGTGCGCTTCGATGGCCCGCCGGATCCTCTCCCGGATCGGCCAAGGGAGTTCCTTCGGCACCCAGCCCTCCGGCGGCGTGATGGCAAACCACGCCTTCGCCGAACCCTCGTCGACCACCGCTCGGTAGTGGCGGAAGATCATCTTCGGGGAATTGCCGGCCTCCAGAGCCGTCCGGGCGACGTCCCCTGTCTCCGCTACCCGGTAGCTGATGAACGAGTGTCTGAGCCCATTCTGACGCCATCCGCCCGGGATCCCGGCTTTCACGGCCACGTCGCCGAGCGCCCCGGAGGAATCCTGGATCGGGACGACCGGCCCCTGCTCGTCGCGCCACGGGGCGAGCCATGCCTTGAGGTTCTCGCTGAGCGGCACCAACCGGCGGGCCCGGTTCTTGGCGATCCGGCCGGAGATCTCGATGTGGCCCCGGTCCCACTTGATGTCCTCCCACCGCAGCTTGCAGATCTCGGCGTTGCGGATCCCGGTGAAGGCCCCGATCGCCATCAGCGGGAGGATCCGTGCGTGGGCTGCCAGCAGGAGCTTCTCCATCTCCTCCGGCGTGAAGATCTCGATCTCCTTCTCCGGCACCTTGAAGGTCTCGCTGAGCTCGGCCGCCGTCTTCCGATCCGGGTCGATGTAGCCCTGCTTCTTGGCGAACGAGAACATCGTCACGATCGTCCGCCGCAGGCAGTTCTTCGAGACCGGTGCCAGCGTGGTGAGGCTGGTCAGGAACCCGTTGATATCGGCCACCGTGATCTCGGAGATCTGTCCGGGCAGACGTTTCGTGAAGCGCTTGAGGTTCTGGCGGCAGGAGTTCACGTAGGCTTGGCTGACCCCGCTCGCGGCGCGGGAGGCGACGAACTCCTCGGCGACCTCGGCGGTGGTGCGGGAAGGGAAGTTGTTCTGCTGGGCTTCGGCGTGACCTTTGACCGCCTCGCACAGGGG
>NZ_JBISBU010000125.1:0-2822 GCF_044385805.1 Haloferula sp. A504 | reverse complement strand
GTCCTAAGGTGAAGCTGGTAACTGGGATGAAGTCGTAACAAGGTAGCCGTAGGGGAACCTGCGGCTGGATCACCTCCTTTCTAAGGAGCGATTTGCAGGCGTCCTTCGGGACGGATTGCAAAAGGTCGAGCCCCTGGTCCTTCGGGACCTGGGGAACCAACAACAACGACCGACGCTGTTTGAATTAACAACAAACTACCGCGCGCATTCAACCAGGTGCCGGGGAGACGCAGATCTCTCACGGATTGCCGGAGTCATGTGCGGCGTGCGATTCAATCTTTTTCCTCTCCCTTCAAAGAAGTCCGGAACACAGCGGAGATCCTCCGCCAGGCGGCGCCCATTTTCCATAATCTGGAAGAGGGCGTGCGGCATGAACGGGGGTATAGCTCAGTTGGTAGAGCGCCTGCTTTGCAAGCAGGATGTCATCGGTTCGAATCCGGTTACCTCCACCAATTTTGTAAATGCTGAAACGCGGAAAAGCTGAAAAGCCGAAACCCCGCAAACAGTCCGAAGTGCCGGAAAGCGTCTCCCAAGAGATTTCAGCTTTTCAGTATTTCAGATTTTCAGCTTTTACTCCAATAGGGGCCTGTAGCTCAGTTGGTTAGAGCACGCGCTTGATAAGCGCGGGGTCACAGGTTCAAGTCCTGTCTGGCCCACCATTCTCCGCCTGTAATCCGGCTGAATTGAAGAAGCACTGTGAGTGCCGCGAGGGACGACGGGTCTTTGGCCGCTCTTTGACATCCACATGGAGAAATGAAAGTTTTTTCTGTTCTGCGAGATGCAATTGAACACGTCAGCTCCGGAGTGATCCGGGGCGATGAATTGAGCGCTTCTTGCGGTTCTTGGAAGATACTCGAATATCCAAAAATAATTTGCGGCCCGGCACGGCTTGCGATTCCCGGGGCGAGAGCCTTGGGATGAAGCGGGTGAGTTGTCCGGGTTACGACTAGAGAACAGAGGAGGCTTGAGTTGCCTCTCCTGATTGAAGATCGAAGATAAGTTTTCTGACGTTTTTGAGAAGGGAGGGATCAAGCTTCAAAGGGCACGGAGTGGATGCCTAGGTGTCAACAGGCGATGAAGGACGTGATAAGCTGCGATAAGCTTCGGGGAGTGGCAAACACACTTTGATCCGGAGATTTCCGAATGGGGTAACCTGTCCCGATTAATATCGGGACGTCTCTTCCTGAATAAAATAGGGAAGAGCACGCGATACCCGGTGAAGTGAAACATCTCAGTAACCGGAGGAAAAGAAAGAGAATCGATTCCGTAAGTAGTGGCGAGCGAAAGCGGAACAGCCCAAACCGGGAGCTTGCTCCCGGGGTTGTAGGGCCCCGACATGGGACCACCGACGATAGGTGAAGGATCTGGAAAGGTCCGGCATAGAGGGTGAAACCCCCGTAACCGAAATCCGAGGTGGCCCTAGGGAGTCCCTGAGTAATACGGCACACGTGAAACGCCGTATGAATCTGCGCCGACCACGGCGTAAGGCTAAATACTCGTTGGCGACCGATAGTGAACCAGTACCGTGAGGGAAAGGTGAAAAGAACCGCTGCGAGCGGAGTGAAATAGAACCTGAAACCCCGTGCCTACAAGGTGTCAGAGCCCCGACTTGTCGGGGTGATGGCGTGCCTTTTGCTTAATGAGTCTGCGAGTTGGCATCTGTAGCAAGCCTAAGCCCTTCCGGGGCGGAGGCGAAGCGAAAGCGAGTCCGAACAGGGCGAAATTGAGTTGCAGGTGTCGGACCCGAAGCGGAGGTGACCTACCCTTGGCCAGGTTGAAGCGTCGGTAATACGACGTGGAGGACCGAACCGGTGAATGTTGAAAAATTCTCGGATGAGCTGAGGGTAGGAGTGAAAGGCTATTCAAACCCCGTGATAGCTGGTTCTCCTCGAAATGCATTGAGGTGCAGCGTCGCGTGCTGACCATTGGGGGTAGAGCACTGACAAGGCTAGGGCCCATACCCGGGTACCAACCCTTATCAAACTCCGAATACCAGTGGGTGGAGCGCGGCAGTGAGACGGCGGGGGATAAGCTTCGTCGTCGAAAGGGAAACAGCCCTGATCAGCAGCTAAGGTGCCTAAATAACGCTGAGTGGAAAGGAAGTGAGGTTTCATAGACAGTGAGGATGTTGGCTTAGAAGCAGCCACCATTTAAAAAATGCGTAATAGCTTACTCATCGAGAGACCTTGCGCCGAAAATGATTGGCGATAAGCGTTATACCGAAGCTCTGGGTGTCATGGCACATTTTTGCTCATCAACGGCAAGATCGGAGCATCCGAAGAATGAGGATGCTCAAACCCCCATTAAAATGAGGGGAGATGATCAAGCTGGATGAGTGGTGAGTAAAAATGTGCCATGGCGCGGTAGAGGAGCATTGTCAGTACATTGAAGCTGGATGGCGACTGAAAGTGGAGCGCTGACAAGAGAGGATGCAGACATGAGTAACGATAAGGCCGGTGAGATCCCGGTCCGCCGCAAACCCAAGGTTTCCAGGGCTACGTTTTTCGTCCCTGGGTTAGCCGGGACCTAAGCCGAGGCAGATATGCGTAGGTGATGGACAGAGGGTTAATATTCCCTCGCTCGCGACCCTTAAACAGGGGGGACGCATGGTGGATGACGACCAGGTGATTGAATTCCGAGGTGAGGCTACGGCCGATCCGCATCGTCTGAACCCGTGCCTAGAAAAGCCCCTGCGTATGCTAAGCGACCCGTACCGTAAACCGACACAGGTGGGTGGGATGAGTATTCCAAGGCGCAAGAGTGAACCCTGGTTAAGGAACTCGGCAAACTAGCCCCGTAACTTCGGAAGAAGGGGTGCCTCC
>NZ_JBISBU010000124.1:0-2907 GCF_044385805.1 Haloferula sp. A504 | reverse complement strand
CAGCAGGGTGTAGCCACCCCGCCCTTTCCGTGTTCCGTCTGGTGCGTGGTTCCTCATTGCGATCTCACCACCGTCCGGCTCTTCACGTAGTCACGTCCGCCAATCTCGTAGACCAGCAGGCTTTGAAAATTCCACACCCTCATTCCCGCCGGGTTGTCCGCCGTCGTACCCCGGCCTCCATCGACCGGAAAGTTGTCCCGGTTGGGAATGCGCGTGCGGATCACCCGCCCCTCGATCGGAGCCCCTCCCGGAAGCTTGCCCAGCGAGACGACTTCCTCGCTCTTGTCCGGGTAGGCCGGCCACGGGGAGTCGTCGTCCAGCAGGTCGGCGAAGGGCAGGCGTTGGGCCAGGGCCTTCTCGTAGGTCAGGTAGGCGTCGGTCACCGTCTGCTGCAGCGTCCACTGCCGGGGCGCGGTGATGTTGATCGACAGCTTGAGCAGCACCAGCGACAGCGCCGTGAGGAAGCTCAGCGCATACGCGGCCTCGATCATCACCCAACCGCGCCGCACACGGCGGTGCCGGGGCGCGGAGCGCGGCCGACCGACCGCTCCTGGATGGAACGCTGGGGTGAACATCTAAGAGAACTTAACAAATCAGCTCTCTTCTGGCAACCCACGCGATCGCGTGGTGGGCGCAGGGCGATCAGGGCCCGGCCGCGGTGTAGAACTCGGCCCGTCGTTCCTCGACGACGATCAGCCAGTTCATCATCGCCACCGGCGGAAGCGCCGCCGGGTGGCGGATCTGGGAGAGGTTCACATTGATCCTTCCGTGATCCACGCCCTTCTCGCTGCCGGCGGTCATGTCGAGCAAATGGACCTTCCTGCCGGTCTCCCCCCCGTCTCCGGCAAGGCTACCAACCTGGCCGGTGATCGAGAGCTTGAGCGGATCGACCTCGGCGCCATAGCGCTTCTCCGGCGCGAACAGCGAGGCCGGCGGGTAGTACGGCAGCGGCAGCCCACTGCCTGCGGGTGGCGTCGTTTCAACCGAATTGAAGTCGTCCGCGATGTAGAGCCGGAGGTTGGTCACGAGCGAGAACCCCTTCGGAAACGAGGTCAGGTCGGCGCACTCCCTCAGGATCACTCCGTAGTCCTCCTCCGCGCAGGGGATGGACGGAGCACTCAGGTAGGCATTCCCCGGGTAGTCGACGTTGACCACGAGGGAATGGTTCACATCGGTGGCATCCGCTCCCAGCAACTCAAGAAACTCGGGGAAACGCTGCGGCAGCACCTCGATGCACCATTTCTGATCGTGCAGGAGTTCGGTTCGGAACGGCAGGCTCGGCCGGTAGTAGCCGGCCTTGAAGGTCCCCACCAGTGGATCACCGAAGCGGGCGTTGTCGAAGGTGATCGATCCGGACACCCCCTCCTGGAAGTAGTAGCTTCCGTTCTTTCCGTAGGCCACGTCGACGGGATGCGGGAAGTTCACGGTCTGGTTCTCGTTCGCGCAGTAGATGTAGCCCGGCGGCAACCCGGTCGAGGGATCCTGAACGAGCGACACCTTGAGAATTTCGCGCGCGCCGCCCTTGAAATACTGGAACTCCACCTCGGTGGGCATCGGGTTGAACTCACCCGCGACTTCGGTCACATCAAGCCTCATCGCGCACTGCAGGGCACCGACGGAATAGTCGTTCCAGGTGGTCGGGGACAGCGTGTTCGACTCGACCGCATGAGCGTGGCGATCAAAAAACTGGTTGCCGCGGTTGATCGGAAGGAAGGCGGCCCGGCCCGCTTCCGAAGCCAGCGACACGGGCATGAATTCGCCGTGATCGAGTTCAAACTTCTCGCGAACACCGGGAGCGAAGGGTTCCAGACCCACATCGTGCTCTCCGATGGTTACCGAGGAGTCGATCTCCACCCCCCGCCGGCCGGAAAGCCGCGGCAGGCTGAGCCCGGCACCCACGCGTGCCCGGGTCGCAAAGACGCCGCCCTCCACCACCGCGTTCTGCCACGCGGTTCCGTCTTCATGCGCGCCGAGGACCGCAAAGGCCTCGGCGGAAATGGCCAACTGCGAGGGAACCTCATAGATCGACACGATGAAGTCCCGCTCCTTGCGATCCATTCCGGTCAATCCGTCATCGGCATCGGCCAGGTCGAGGCTGAAGGCCCACCAGTTGCGCTTGGCGACGAAGGGCTGGCCCGGCTCGCAATAGGCGAAGCGGATTTCGGGAAAGGGAATCAGGTTGAACTGCGGATACTCGTCGACAGGCAATCCAACCTCGGTGGCGGCCAGCAGCCCGTGGACCTTCTCCCGGCTGATGATGGGATAGATCCGGTCGCGCGAGACCAGCGTGGTATTGGACGATTCGAGGGGCGGAGGAAATCCCACCCCCAGCGCCCTGCCGATGCCCGGCGCAACATAGCCGGACTCCGGTTCAATGGCGTCGAAGACCGCCCCGACATTCGAGAACGAGCCGTCGCCGGGATTCGCCAGAATCGAGCTGCCGAGGTCGAGACCCGCCAGCATCTGTTCGCTGACCGCCTGCCGTGCGTTTGCCTGATCCAGGGCATCGCCGAAGATATTCTGCCAGCGCAAGGGGTCTCGCGCCGAGGACGAGGCGTTGGAGCCACCCATCATCGCCCTGATCGCCCGGTTGGGTGTGATGTTCACGATGGCTTTCAGGATTTCATCCTCCTTTTCGGAGTAGTCGATGCGGAGACCGACTTCCTTCTGGCTTTCATGCGAGCGGATCGACGTCCGGTAGCTGTTGATCAACATCGCCAGCACCACGATACCCAGCGAGAGCACCATCACATACGACACGTAGCCGCCCTGCCTTCTCCGGTCATCCTTCGGTGTCTTCATCTTCTCCTAGAGTTGTTGGGTTCCCGAATACACCAGCTCCTCCCCGTTCGGGCCGGTCAGGTACATCCGCAGCACGCCACGCTCGACGGCGAAGCTCACCAGCGT
>NZ_JBISBU010000123.1:0-2983 GCF_044385805.1 Haloferula sp. A504 | reverse complement strand
GCCGAGGGTGCTCAAAAGCCGCTGATCTCATCTCTCACCGAGATCGAGCCCCCCATCGGCGAATCGCCACCGGGAGTATGAGAAATGCGGGCTAGGGGCGGGCGGGTCGGTGCCACGCGAGGCATCCCACGAACGTGCGACGGGAAATCCCCGTCATGGGTGAGATGTTGCGGAGGGAGCCGGCGTAGGTTTTGCCGATGATCTCCCGAGGTTCTGCCGGCCCTTTCCAGCCGTTTCGTTCTTGTCGTGGGGGGAGCTGCTCCCGCTGGTCCCGGGCCACGGGGGTGCTTGTCCTGGGTCTCCTCGCGGGTGGCGTGGCCCACGGCGAATTGTCCGAGTCCGAGTTCCGGGATCCGCCCCTGGCGGCGCGACCGTCGGCGCTGTGGTCGTGGATGAACGGCCACGTCGACCACGGCCAGATCACCCACGAGCTGGAGGAGATGAAGGCCAAGGGGATGCGCGGCGCAATCATCTGGGACATCGGGGTCCTGATCGATCCGGAGAAGATCATCCCCGCCGGCCCTGCCTTTCTCGGGCCGGAATCGCTGGCGTCGATCCATCATGCGATGGACGAGGCGGAGCGTCTCGGGCTGGAGCTGGGACTTTTCGCGTCGAGCAGTTGGAACGCCGGCGGCGATTGGATCGAAGCCGAGGATGGCAGCAAGGCGCTGCGCTGGAGCGAGGTGAAGGCCGAGGGACCGTCGCGCTTTTCCGGAGTCCTGCCGCTGCCGGAGGGCATCGTCGCCGAAAAGCGGGAGGTGGCGGTGGTCGCGGTGCGTGAGGGCGAGCCCGACCGGATCCGCCTCGACGACCGGCTGGGCGCGGAAGGAACCCTCGAGTGGGAGGTGCCGGAGGGAAGCTGGAGGATCCTGCGCTTTGTCTCGGGCAATACCGGCGAGAGGCTGAACTGCCCGAGCGAGAATTCGGACGGGCGGGTGATCGATCATCTCAGTCGGGAGGCGACCGACGCGCACTTCAAGCACATGCTCGATGCCCTGGCGCGGGGGCGGGACGGCTACGGTCCGCTGAAGGTGCTGATGCTCGACAGCTACGAGGTGCGCCCTGTGACCGACTGGACGCCGGACTTCGTCGAGGAATTCACCGAGCGCTACGGCTACGATCCGGTTCCGTGGTTGCCGGTGCTGGCCGGGGTGACGGTCGGCGAAGGGGATCTCGGCGACCGTTTCCTTCACGACTACCGCAAGCTGGTGAGCGACCTGCTGGTCGAGGACCACTTCGCCCGGGCCCGCGAGTTGCTCCATGAGCGAGGGCTGCTGCTGCTTGCCGAGGGCGGCCACGGCGGTCATGCCCGGGTCGACCCGCTCAAGGCGCTCGGGGCGGCCGACATCCCGATGGGTGAGTTCTGGAACCACCGCAAGAACTGGGTGACCAAGGAGGCGGCGAGCGCGGCGCACATCTACGGCAAGACGCTGGTCAATGCCGAGTCCTTCACCGGCTGGCAGCATTGGCAGGATGGACCGGCCACCTACAAGCGGCTGTTCGACATCGCGCTGTGCGCCGGGCTCAACCAGGTCAGCTTTCACACCTTCGCCCACCAGCCGCCGGGGTCCGGACTGCCGGGCGTTGCCTACCACGCCGGCGAACATTTCAACGTGAACCAGAGTTGGTGGGACGTCGCCGGGCCCATGCTCGCTGACATGTCGCGGAGCTGCCACCTGCTGCAGCAGGGGCAGTTCGTTGCCGATGTGGCGGTCTACTACGGCGACAACGCGCCGAACCTGGTGCCACCGCGGCGCATCGCGCCGACGGTGAAGCCGCGCTGGGGCGAGGGTTACTGCCTTCACTGCGGAAAGCCCGAGCCGGTCGACCTTTCATCGCTCGGCTACGGGCACGACTACGACTACGTGAATGAAGAGGTGATCCTCGAGCGGATGCGGGTGGAGGACGGGCGGATCGTGCTGCCTGATGGAATGAATTACCGGCTGCTGGTGCTGCCCGATCGCGAGGCGATCTCGCCGGCGGTGCTGCGGAAGATCGGCGCGCTGGTCGAGGCCGGGGCGACGGTCGTCGGCCCGAAGCCGGAGCGTTCGAACAGCCTGAGCGGGTATCCGGAATGCGACGCCGGGGTGCGCGAAGGGGCCGGCCGGATCTGGGGCGACTGCGACGGCGAGACGGTGAAGCGTCATCGCTTCGGCAAGGGCGAGGTGGTCTGGAATGTCCCGCTCGACGAGGTGCTCGCGGGGATGAAGGTGCGGCCGGACTTCGAGGTGGAGGATTTCGATAACTCCGGGCGGGAGATCGATTACATCCATCGGGAGACCGCCGTGGAGGACATCTATCTGGTCGCCAACACGACGCTGGAGCCGCAGCGTTTTGCCGCCCGTTTCCGCGTGCAGGCGGACCGGGTGCCGAGCTTTTGGCGCGCCGAAGACGGCACGGTCGCCCCCTGCTTCCACTACGAGGTGGGCGACGGCTTCGTCCGGATGCCGCTGGACCTTGCGCCCGCTTCCTCGATCTTCGTCGTGTTTGCGGAGGGGGCGGCGCGGGACCACTGCGTGCAGATCGAGGGCCCGGATGGCGGCATCGAGATCACGGGTCTGGAGGGCGCGGAGCTGAAGGCCCGGGTCCGGGAAGGCGGGACCTACCGCTTCAAGACCGCCCAGGGTCGGAACGGCGAAATGGTCGTCGGTGACGTCCCGCCCGACCGCGGGTTGACCGGACCGTGGACCCTGAGCTTTCCGCCGGACCGGGGGGCACCCGCCTCGGTGGAACTAGCGAAGCTCATCGACTGGACGAGTTCGGAAGATCCCGGAGTGCGTTATTTCTCCGGCACGGCGACCTACCAGACGGTGGTGCCGCTCACCGCAGCCGACCTTTCCACCCCCGGGCCGATCTTTCTCGACCTCGGCGAGGTGAAAGAGGTCGCGCGGGTCAGTAGTACCAGAGCTTGGCAAGGGGTTTTTTGAAGGTCGTTTTGAGGGCGTCAGGGAGCGGATCGATCCGGGCGGGCCGGTTCGACCTG
>NZ_JBISBU010000122.1:0-3021 GCF_044385805.1 Haloferula sp. A504 | reverse complement strand
CCCGGATAACCTGCCGGTTTTGAGGGCAATGTCTAGCAAAAAGGAAACATCCCTTGCAACAGAGGCCCCGCAACTCCTGCGACACAAACGCCCTGGTTCCGTCCCTTCAATTCACGACGGGTCGATCGGCCGATCGACGGGTTGGATGAAGACGGTGGGTGCCTGCCAGGCGGAGCACCTCCGGATCGCGAAGGATGCCAAGGCTCCCCTCGCCACGACCGACCAAGCGCTGATTCGTGCGGCCGGGGCGGAAGGAATCACGATCGTCCAGCCGTAGGCTCCCACGTCCAACACCGCGATCTGCTCATGCCCTCCAAGCTGCTTGCCTCACTCGGTCTCTTCGCTTCCCTGTCGCCCGCTGTCCCGGCCGAGGGGAAGGCCCCGCCGAACGTCCTGATGATCTGCATCGACGATCTGAATGATTGGACCGGGTTCCTCGGAGGCCACTCGGATGCGCGGACGCCCCGTATGGATGCACTGGCGGAGCAGGGCCGGAATTTCACCAACGCCCACTGCGCGGTGCCGGTCTGCTCCTCGTCGCGGGCCAGCGTGATGTCGGGGATGGCGGCGACGACCCACGGGAGCTACGAGATAGGGCCGAAATACGAGGCCCTGCCCGCGCTGAAGGACGCGCCGACGATCCAGCGCCACTTCAAGGACCACGGCTACCTGACCCTGTCGGGCGGCAAGGTGCTGCATCATGATTTCGGCGGACGCCTCGCGGGGGACATCGACCGCTCGCTCGGCCGCAAGGGCAGCCCGCGGCCCGTGAAACCCATGAGCCGCCCTGACGACTGGAGCGCGGCGTGGGACTGGGGAGCGTATCCGGAAGACGACGCCGAGATGGCTGACATCCAGCTGGCGGAGAATGCGGCGAAGGCGCTCAAGGAGGACTTCGACCAGCCCTTCTTCATGTCGGTCGGCTTCTTCCGCCCCCACGTGCCGCTCTTCGTCCCGCCCAAGTGGTTCGAGCTCTATGATGCGGAAAAGATCACGCTTCCCAACAACCCGCTTTCCGACCTCGACGATGTCCCGCCGAACTTCCTCGGCATCAATGACTACGCTCTGGCTCCGACCCACAGGGAGGTCGTCGAGAACGGCAAGCAACGCAGTCTGACCCACGCCTACCTGGCCTCGATCAGCTTCGTCGACCATTGCGTGGGGATGGTGCTCGATGCCCTGAAGGAAAGCCCTCATGCGGACAACACCGTGATCGTCCTGTGGAGCGACCACGGATTTCATCTCGGGGAAAAGCAGCACTGGGCCAAGCGCACATTGTGGGAGGAATCCACGCGCGTGCCGCTGATCTTCGCCGGGCCGGGGGTCGAGTCGGGCAAGCCCTGTCCGGAACCCGCGAGCCTGATCGACATCTATCCGACGCTGGTCGAGCTCTGCGGGTTGCCGGCGAATGACCATCTCGAGGGCCTTTCGCTTGTGCCCCAGCTGAAGGATCCGGCCACGCCCCGGGAACGGCCTGCGATCACCTCCTCCTACCATGGCAATCACTCCATCCGCACCCGCGATTGGAGGCTCATTTCTTACGACGACGGGGCCAAGGAGCTCTATGACCACCGGGCCGACCCGGATGAGTTTCGCAATCTTGCCGAAGATCCCGCTCATCAGGAAACCCTGAAGAGGCTCTCCCAATGGCTTCCGAAGAAGGCCGCCCCGGAGTTCAAAGCCAGGTCCGAGAGATTGCGGGCGCGAAAGAAGTAGGGTCTCCTTTCTTATTCTTGATCCTAATCTTAATCATCTTTCTCTCCCCCCATGCCCCGCTTCGACCACGACAAACTCAAAGTCCACCAAGAGTCGTTCCGCTTCGTCGCATGGGTCGATGATCTCTTGGACGCCGTTCCCAAATCGATCGCGGCGCACAAGCAACTGGACCGAGCATCCCCGGCGCGCGCTACGCCGTTGACGAGGACCACTTCATCAACGAGGGCCGCATCGGGCGAAGTTGCAGAGGCGCCTGCGCGAGCACGGCATTCCCCTCGAACTGCCGGAAAAGGTGCCGGACTCAAAGGCGGAGTGAGTGCTACTCGATCGCGCCCTTGCGGACGGCGAGCTTGAGGATGTCGTCGCGGAACGCGGCGTAGAGCGTTTTGCCATCCGGGCTCAGGCGGACGTAGTTGCAGCGGGGCCGGTCCCCGAAGGGAGGAACAACGACGGGCCTGAAGTTCGCCGCTTTTGCGGAGAGAGGCGGGACGAGCTGGATGCCCAGGGCGGTGCCGATGAGCAGATGGCCGGAGGGCAGAACCACCATGCCGTCGAGCAGGCCGCGACCGTCTTGTCCCGTGGCGAGCCGGTAGGCCGGTCGGGGTGCGCCAAGCGATCCGTCGTCGGCCAGTGGAAGTCGATGCACGGTATCCGCAAGGAATTCGGCGACAAAGAGTGCGTCCCCGGCAGGATTGAGCGCGATCCCGTTGGGCTTCCATTCGAGGGCCGCGGCCTTCGTGAGCTGGCGTTCCGGGGCGGGCGAGACCCGCCAGACGGAGTGGGTCTCGGGATCGGTGAAAAAGATGATCCCGGCATCGGTGATGGCGATGTCGTTGGAGTGCGGACCCTCGGCCACCACCGACCTTTTGCCGGTTTTCAAATCCCACCGATGGATGCGCTGGTCGCCGCCCGCGCAGCCGTAGAGCATGCCATCGGGCCCGATGGCGATGCCGTTGGTCTTGCCGCTCTCACCATCAAGGAGTGTCTTTTCGCCGGTCACGGCGTCGACCCGGAACAGCGTCCCCGCCGGGACGTCGGTGAAGTAGAAGTTTCCCTCGGCATCGAAGGCCATGCCCTCGGCAAACCCGTGCCCCTCGCTGATGACCACCGGATCGCCGACGAAGAGCGAGCCCGATTCGGCGGCGCTGGCGTGAGTTGCGAAGGTGCAGAGGCCGAGGAGCAGGAGGAAGGCCGGGGATTTCGGAGTCATCGTGCCGATGAAACTTGCGGAACAGGGCGGTTCTGTCGAGGAAGCGGCATCATCGGGTGGGCGTGGCCGGGCCTTCCAGGCCCGGTGTCCCGAAT
>NZ_JBISBU010000121.1:0-3529 GCF_044385805.1 Haloferula sp. A504 | reverse complement strand
CGTGTCGATCGCGACCCGCCGGGCTCCGTGCGCTATCGTTTGGCGGACGTCCGGGAAACCGGGGCAGCCGGAGAATGGCAGGTCGTGGCTCCACCGCGAATCGGATGGAATACCCGGCCTCATGTCACCGTGCCGCTTCCGGAGGCGTTTGGCGTGGTCACACCCTTCCGCTGGGTGGAGATCGAGGGGTGGAGCGGTTCTTTCGACCCGGCACAGGTCGTCCGCCAGAGCAGTTTTCTCAAGGCATGGGATGAGGACGCCGCTCATTTTGAGTGCTCCGATCCGCTGCTCAACCGCATCTGGGATCTGTGCAAGTATTCGATCAAGGCGACCAGTTTTACCGGAATCTTCGTGGACGGCGACCGCGAGCGCATCCCCTACGAAGCGGATGCCTATATCAATCAGTTGACGCATTACTACACCGACGCCGACAAGCAACTCGCACGCGACACCTTCGACTGGCTGATGATCAAGCCGACCTGGCCGACCGAGTGGGCCTCGCACATGGTCTTTGTCGCCTACACCGACTGGATGTTTACCGGTGACACGCAATGGCTGCACCCCCGCTACAACGGACTCAAGACCAAGCTGTTGATGCATCGCGTGGGCGAAGACGGCTGGGTCCATAGTGACAAGAAGACACGCAACCGCATGCCGGGAGTGCGGGATATCGTGGATTGGCCCCAGGGTGAGCGCGACGGCTACGTCTTCCGGGAAATCAATACAGTGGTCAACGCCTTCCACCTCAGAACCGTGCAGATGATGGCTGAGTTGGCGGAAGCACTCAACAGGAAGGGCGAAGCGGAAATCTATCGGGAACGTTTCGAGCGGGGCATCAAACGATTCCACGAGGCGCTCTGGATGGAAGACAAGGGCTGCTACCGCGACGGGATCGGCACCGACCACGCCTCGGCACACGCCACCTTCTTTCCCCTGGCCTTTGGGCTGGTGCCCGAAGACCACCGGGATCAGGCAGTGGCTTTCCTGAAAACCAAGGGCATGGCCTGCTCCGTTTACGCCGCCCAATATCTGATGGACGGCTTGTTTTCCAACGGGGCAGCGGACCACGCCCTCGAACTGATGATGGCGGATAATGACCGCAGCTGGAAGCACATGGTCGAAAGCGGAACGACGATCACCTGGGAGGCCTGGGACCAGAAATACAAGCCGAATCAGGACTGGAACCACGCATGGGGGGCCGCGCCGGGTAACCTGTTGCCGCGCCATGTGCTGGGTGTCGAACCTGCCGAGGCCGGGTGGAAACGGATTCGCATCAAGCCCCATCCGGCATTCCTGACCAGCGCGACGGGCAAAGTGCCCACGCCTCATGGCCCGGTCTCTGTTGCATGGGAAAAGGACGCCAACAACTTCACCCTGGCTTGTTCGATCCCGGAGGGCGCCACTGCGGAAGTATTTCTCCCCACCATGGGAACGGAGAGCAGGTTGACCCAGGCCGGTCCGCCTCTTCCGGTTGAGAAGAACGGCGACCGCTTCAGTCTTGGGCAAGTGCCTCCCGGCAGCCACCGGTTCACAGTCAGAACCTCATCGTCTGATTGACCTGCTTGGCATTGCCGAGCGGAAATCGACCAGGATTACGATCAAGGTTTTAAAACCAGCAAACAAACCGATGAGAATTCATTCCACCACAGTTCTCGCCTGCATCTTCATGCTTGCTTGCACAAGCTGCAAGGCAACGGCGCAGACCTCTCCACTTGCCCCACAAAAAGGGCTGCGGGAGGTCGACGGCCGGAATGTGACATTAACAGGCGGATTTTGGGGAACCCGGGTCGACAGACACCATCGAATAACGATTCCCCACGTTTTGGATAAACTGGAAGAAAGGCATCATTTCAGTAATTTCGATCTGGCCGCGAAGGTCGTCGGCGGGGACTTGGGAATGCTCGACGGCGGGAACGCCGACGAGGCGCACAATCCCCTGGAAGGGGACCCCGGCGCGACGGAGCATTCCGATAACAGGAAAAAGGGAAACGCCATCGTCGGCAACCATGCCTACGATTCGGATGCCTACAAGGGTCTGGAAGGGGCCTGCCACTCGCTCTGTAACCACGAGGATCCGGCCTTGCTCGAACGGGTGGATGCGATCATTGATCGTATCATCGCCGCCCAGCAAGAGGACGGCTACCTGAACAGCTACTACACCGCCAAAGAGCCGGAGAACAAATGGAGCAACCTCCGGCTCAACCATGAGATGTATAACGCGGGTCACTTCATGGAGTTGGCCGTCGCCCATCACCAACTCACCGGCAGCACCAAGGCACTCGATGCCGCCAGGCGCCTGGCCGACCATATCGACGCCAACTTCGGCCCGGGCAAGCGTTACGACGTCGGCGGACACCAGGAAATCGAGTTGGCCCTGATCAAGCTTTACCGCGTGACCGGCGAAGAACGCTACCTGAAGCTCTCCCGGTTCTTCCTCGAGGAGCGCGGCCATGCCCATGGCAGCGAACGCAGAGCGTTCACCGACGTGCCGCCACGCACCGTTCCCGAGAAAAGACCGGACGAAACGATGCGGAAATTCCGCCTGAGAAAGTGGAGCACCCGCAACGGTCGCATGCAGGATCACAAACCGCTCCTGGAACAGAAGGAGGCGGTGGGCCACGCGGTCCGCGCGGGCTACACCTACTCCGCCATGGCCGACCTCGCCCGTTTCAATGAAGCACCCGACTATGCGGATGCCGTCCGCATCCTTTGGGAGGATGTCGTGTTCCGGAAAATGTATCTCACCGGCGGACTCGGCACGGCGCAATACGGCGACGAGGGCTTCGGCGATCCCTATCTCCTGCCAAACGATACCTATTGCGAATCCTGCGCGAACATCGCCCACGTCTTCTGGCAGCATCGCATGAACCTGATGGACGCCGAGGCGAAATACGCCGACATCCTGGAGCTGACTCTTTACAACGGCGCCTTGTCGGGAGTCGCACTGTCAGGGGATGCGTTTTTTTACCGGAATCCACTGGAGTCGGCGGAGGGGGAGGAACGGGTGCCCTGGATCGGCCTGGCCTGCTGCCCGACCAACCTTGCCCGGTTCATCCCGCAGGTAGGCGGATACTTGTATGCGACAAAGGACAACGCACTCTACGTCAATCTCTACGCCGCCGGCCAGGCCAGCGTGGACCTCGGAGATTCCGGAAGCATCAAGCTGGAGCAGGAAACGGACTTCCCCTGGGACGGCGGGATCCAGATCAAGGTCACCCCGGGGAAAGCGTCCGTCTTCGATCTGAAGCTTCGCATCCCCGGTTGGGCCGTCGGCCGGACCGTGCCCGGCACGCTCTATCGTGATGAGCTGAATCAACCCGCCGCGGTGGGTCTCCGCCTCAACGGAAAGCCGGTCGACACCACGCCCGGCCCGGATGGTTACCTCAGCCTGAAGCGCAAGTGGCAACCGGGCGACCGGATCGAACTCGATCTGCCCATGCCGGTTCGCCGCATCCATGCCCATCCCAAGCTCGAAGAAAACCGTGGCCGGGTCGCCCTCATGCGCGGACCGGTCGTCTATGCCTTCGAG
>NZ_JBISBU010000120.1:0-3659 GCF_044385805.1 Haloferula sp. A504 | reverse complement strand
GGCCGAAGCCGCCACGGCTTGGGCAAAACCGGGGGTGGAGACCAGCAATCCGGCGGCCACGGCTGCGGCAGTCATGTCCTGAAGAGGGCGGGAAAAATGGGTAAGCCTCATGATTTGTTGGGGTGGTCGGTCAAGGGGTCGGTGTCGGGGTGCCGGTGGGTGGAAAGATCGGCTCCCTCGCCGGGGCCGGGCGGGGTCACGTGGGCTTCTTTGCGTGGTGAAATCCGGCTCTCCAGTTCCTGTTCGAGATTCAGGGACAACTCGCAGTACTGCTCGAATTGTTCACCGGTGCCCCGCTGTTGCTGGCGGAGCCTTTCGATCACGAGCAGACATTCCACGTAGTCGTCGCAGAGTTCGCGGAACTTCTCGTCCTCGCCGAATCGGCGCCGAATCGTGGGCTCGGCCCTTGGGAAACGGGACAGCACCTCAGGTGGCGGCTCCGTGCTCCCGATTACGGTCATGGCGGCAGGTTTTCACAGGGCATAGCGGGCGGGCCAGTAACAGGCAGGTAACTTACGGTCATTGACCTCCGTCCGATCTTTCCTAACGTCAGGACTTGGGAGAGACCCGGAAGAACCGTCAGCCACCGCATTGATTCATGCCTCGAGCGCCCCGTCATCAGAGAATCCCGGAGAGGCAGGCCATCGAGGAACAACTCGATCGGATCACGGCCAGTGCCGACTTCGACACGAGCAAGCGCACGGTGGATTTCCTCGGATTCGTGGTGGGCGAGACCCTGGCGGGGCGGACGGACCGGATTTCGCAGCATGCGATCGCGGTCAGCGTGTTCGGGCGTGGTGACGACTTCGACCCGACCACCGACCCCATCGTCCGCATGCAGGCGGGTCGGGTGCGACGTTCACTGGAGCATTACTACCTGACGGCGGGTGCAGCCGACTCTGTTTCGATCGAGCTCCCGAAAGGCTCCTACGTGCCGGTCTTCGGCTTCCGTGAAACGGCTGCGGAGGAGCCTTCTCCGGGGGCGCTGTCGGATGCCGCCGAGATGGACTCCTGGCCGACGCTTCTGGTCGCTCCGCTCCGCAACCTGACCGGCCGGGAAGACGCGGAGTTCATCGCCCAGGGTCTCGCCTCCGACCTGGCGGCGGAACTGAGCCATGAGACAGCCGTCCAGGTTTTCCTGTCGCCCGCGGCGGAGTACACGTGCCGGGCGCGTTTTGAGCTTTCCGGAACCCTCGGCATGAGGGGAGCCGACTTCAGGATCAACTTCCATCTGGTCGACGGGGAGACCGGCCGGCAGACGTGGGCCCAGACTTTCTTCTGCCCCGAGGGCCCGCAGCAAGGGGCGGCTCTCGACGAGGTGGTCCAGACCACGGTGGCGATGATCACGGAGGAACGCGGCATCCTGGCTTCGCAACTGCAGCGGGAGGCCCGTCGGAGGCCGAACGTCGTCGGCGTCGCCTACGAGGCGATCCTCCGGCATCATCATTTCGACGCCACCCGCGAGGAAGGCGCGTTCGTCGAAGCGCTTGGAGCCCTTCGAAAGGCCGTCAAGGAAGACTCCGGATGCGCGCTGTGCTGGACGTATCTTGCGCGGCTCGGCGGGGCTCACTGGAGCCTGGGCATGCCCGGCGAGGTGATCCCGATCGACGACTCGATCGCCGCGGCCCGGCGAGGGGTCGAACTTTCCCCCTTGGATGCCCGCTGCCGGGCCGTGCTCTCCTACGTTCTGCTGCTCGGCGATGAAGTCGACGAGGCGCGGGCCGAGGCGGACGCGGCCCTCGAGGCAGGTGGCATGTCGGTCTTCTGGCGCGATGTGATCGGCTATCTGCTGATTCTTTCGGGGGATTGGGAGCGGGGGGCGGCCATTCTTCGCGAGGCCATGCACAGCAATCCGTTTCCCCGGCGGGCATGCTTTGGCGCCCTGTGGCTGGACGCGCTTCGTCGGGACGACGCGGATGCGGCTCTGGCCGCCGCCCGTGAGCACGCGCCGGAGTCTTACTTCTGGACGCCCTTGATGGAGGTGGTGGCGCTGGTTGCCGGGGGGCGCGTCGAAGAGACGGGAGAGCCGGTCGAGCGCCTGCTCGGGTTCATGCCCGACTTCGCCGAGCGGGGCCACTGGCTCGTCACCCGCTACGTGAAGTTTCCCGAGTTGGTCATCAAGATCGAGCAGGCGCTTGCGGAGGCCGGCGTCAGTCTTCGCGCAAGTTAAGAAGAAGGATGCGCTCGACCTCTTCGATGGCTGCGGGATGCTGGCGGCGGGCTGGCCTCGTGGAGCGATCACCGCACTGCGCCAGAAGTTGAACTGGCGGGGCGGCTGATCGGCCAGCCGATGCTCCCTTTTTTGCCGGAGGTCCGAATGGATTTGCCGACATGCGGTTGTTGGTCTGGACTCCCCGACATGCGCTACGAAGCCATCGACCCGCAGTTTTTTGTCCGCAACCGTGAGAAGCTGCGCGCGCTGCTCAAGCCGAAGAGCATCGTCATCGTCCACTCCAACGACATCTATCCGACCAATGCGGACGGGACGATGCCGCACCACCAGAACCGGGATCTCTTTTACCTGACCGGTGTCGACCAGGAGGAAACGGTGCTGGTGATGATGCCCGATGCGGTGGACGAGCGGGACCGGGAGATCCTTTTCCTCAAGGAGACCAGCGAGCAGATCGCGATCTGGGATGGTGAGAAGCTGAGCAAGGATCAGGCGATCGCGCACACCGGTATCAAGCGCATCGAGTGGGTGGAGAACTTCGAGGCATGGCTGCACCGCCTGGTGCCGCAGGCGGATCACGTCTACCTGACGACCAACGAGCACCTGCGCGCCGCGACGGTGGTGGAGACCGCCAACGACCGCTTCATCAAGCAGTGTCAGGCGCGCTATCCATTGCACCGCTACGAGCGCCTCGCGCCCTTGATGCACCAGCTTCGCATCATCAAGGAGCAGGTGGAGATCGACTACCTGCAGAAGGCCTGCGACATCACCGAGGCGGGATTCCGCCGGGTGCTCGGTTTCATCAAGCCGGGAGTCGGTGAGTGGGAAATCGAGGCGGAATACCTGCACGAGTTCGTGCGGCGGGGCTCGCGCGGGTTCTCCTACAATCCCATCGTCGGCAGCGGAAAGAACGCCTGCGTGCTGCACTACGTGGAGAACGACAAGGTCTGTGAGGACGGGCAGATGGTGTTGATGGACGTGGCCGCCGAGTACGGTGGCTGGGCGGCGGACATGACCCGCACGGTGCCGGTGAACGAGCGCTTCACGGACCGTCAGCGGGCGGTCTATGACTCGGTGCTGCGGGTCTTCCGTGGTGCCAACGAGATCCTCCGGCCGGGCAACACGCCGCTGGAATTCCAGAAGCAGGTGATCGAGTTGATGGAGGTCGAGTTGATCAAGCTCGGGCTGATCGATGCCAAGGAGGCGAAGGAGCAGGGTGAGGACAAGGCGCTGGTGAAGAAGTATTTCATGCACGGCACCGCGCACCATCTCGGGCTCGACGTCCACGACGTGCATCCGCCGCACGAGCCCTTTGCCGAGGGGATGGTCTTCACCATCGAGCCCGGCATCTACATCCGTGAGGAAGGCATGGGCGTGAGGCTCGAAAACGACTTCGTGATCGGCAGGGACGCGAACTTCGACCTGATGCGGAACATCCCGATCGAGGCCGACGAGATCGAGGAGTTGATGAACGGATAGGGGAGGGCGG
>NZ_JBISBU010000011.1:0-117799 GCF_044385805.1 Haloferula sp. A504 | reverse complement strand
ACGGCCTGGCCTTCCTGCTGGGAGCGGCGAATCCGAACGTCGACGCCAATGCCGCGGGACTGCTGCCGACGGTGACCGAAACCGGTGGCGGACTGCAGCTGGACTTCAACTGCCTGCCGGTCGCCGACCGCGGCACGGCGAAGTTGTATGTGCAGCACAGCAACGACCTCGGCACGTGGACACCGGATCCGGGAGTCGAGGTGCCGGATGGCCCGGGAGGCGGACCCACCAGCAATGTGACCTTCTCGGTGACGGATGGCTCGCCGCTCAACAGCGTGACCGCGACCATCGATTCAGGTGCGGCCGCCGGAGACAAGCTCTTCGGGCGCCTGAAGGCCACCGAGACCGCCCCGTGATCGTCAGCCCGGCCTGAATTCGCAACGCCGGTCCCGATTCGTCGGGGCCGGCCTTCCCGCCTCTGCCCCTCACGGGCCTTGAAACCCTTGCGAGCCCCTTTCCCGCGAGGTGAACGACTCAAGACTCGTCACGCGATTCCTCGTTCTGATTTTTGGACAATCAGGTAAAGATGCTTCCCGACGTCGCCCTTGGAGGCCTGATCATATTCCAGGTGTCGGCACACACAATCCATCTCGCTGACAACCTCCAGCAACTTCGGTATCCCGAGCGCTGCATGGTAGAGAGGCTGCCCCATGAAGGGATTCGACCCCTCTTCCGGCGTGTCGACGCCCCCGCTGGTGTAAATCAACACCCCGTTGCCGGCCAAACCGGCGCAAAGCTTGCGAAGCACCTCCTCCTGATGCTCCAAGGGAACGTGCCAAACGCTATCCCAAGCAGAAATGAAATCATATTGCTTCGGGAAGTCCCAAGTGACGATGTCGGCGAGGTGAAACTCAACGTCGGGATGCCTCGCCCGTGCCTGCTTGAGCATTCCCTGTGAAATGTCCAAGCCTTCGACGGCGAAACCGCTATCCCGAAGCAGATCGATGATCCGGCCACTGCTCCCACACCCGATATCGATCGCGACTCCGGATTTCCTCGAAAAACGGATTGCCCGCTTGTGTTGATCGATGCCGTTCTCGCGATGGAAGCCGTCACCACTCCAGTGATCCGCCAGGGCATCATAGCTACGCGCCGTCTCTCGCGGGTCCATGCTTTGCGTCACTTCGAAACGCTGCTGGCCTGACACTCATGGCGCCCAGTGCGATTCGTTGGTAACCTTCTACCAGCCGTGAGCGTCTGCGACAAGGGTGCGGGCACGCGTCAGCAGCCGTGCCCTGCTAGCGCCTCCAAGGTTTTGGTGATGTCACCGTAATCGTCCCTAAGTCGAAAATGATGGCGTCATTTGTCATCGTCACGATCTCAGTGCTCCTTCTTGAGAGGATGTCCTCGGGGAGATCCTCCAGTGAGAACATCTTCGACATGCTCATGTGTGGGCCGGTGCCACTCGGATACCGGATGGAAACTGCCAGGTAGTCCGCATCAGTGTCTGGTTCGGACTCGAAGTAGCCATGGGAAATTGTCGCGTAATAGTTGAAATCCAGAAGATGCGAGGAGGCCATTTCCTGGGTGGCTGGGCGACCTGCCAGCTCCATTGGCTCCCCGCCCTCCACTGTGCAGAGAAGGTCGAGTTCCCTAAATGCGCGATCTCGACACCCTAGGAACGCGAGCGTAGTTAGAGCGACTTTCATCCAAGGTCTCATTTCCGCGCAACGTCAAAGGCATGGCGCGACGCCCGAACTAAGGCGGCGCTCCGTGCCAGATTGAAGGCATAGAATCACCGGAAACGAAATTCAACAAGGCCGCGGTTAGGCGTCGCCATCGCCGACTTGTTGGCCTTTCTTGTCTGGAGTGGTCGAGGCCCTGGCGCGAACGACGAATCGAACCGTCGTTGCGGTAATCGCGAAGGCAGCCAATCCCGCTCCATATCCACCAACCCGCCCGTAGTAAAAGATCGAATCCAAGTAGCCATAATGACCCATCGCGCCGTAGTTGGTGAGGATGTGGTGCATCCCAGCAAAACCAATCGCCGTCGCAATCCCCGCGCCACAGAGGACCAGCAGTGAAAGGCCAAGTCGAATCGCATATCGCGAGACCTCCGTATGGCCGAGCGGGAGGGGAAACTGCGCGACAACCCATAGCCCGAACGGGATCCAGTAGCACAAGGCAAGGACCGAGAGGACAGGATGCGGGGCCTCTTGCAAGGGCTTCTCAACGACTACAGCGTCTGGAGGCATACTGAGTTTCGGGCCAACAGTTTTGTTCTCATCACCTCGGGCAATGATATCCCGGATGATCTTGTCGGCAGGGTAGCTGGCGAATCCTTGATTCTTCAAGAAATTGTTCCAGGCGGGCCGTTGATATCCAGGGGGATGCGCGGAGGTTCGGCCAGTCGTCATGGGTGGTGGATATCATGCTGCCCGGGTCGCCGGCGATCCCGCCAGAGGTGGGTCGGCAGGCTTGGGCGATCCCGGTCGCGACCGTCTTTCGGTCAGGGGCTCATGCTCCGGGATGGCCCTGCTTCTCCGGCCGGATCGATCACCGGGCGGATTCAGGGCGTGCCTCCCCCCACGCGCCGGCCATCCACAACGCCCGAATGCGGGCGATGACTGAGGAATGCGCAAACTTCACCGGGGAGAGTTGCGCCAGCCGCGTCCCGTGGCGAGGATGGGCCGTTATGAATCCACAAGCCACCTCGCCCGAGATGAACAAGGTTGTCATCGGCCACCTGGAAACGTTGCTGGCCGACAGCTACGCGCTGATGGCGCAGACCCACCTGGCCCACTGGAATGTGGAGGGGGCGAATTTCTTCGGACTGCACACCGCCTTCCAGACGCAATATGAGGAACTCTTCACCGCCATCGACGAGATCGCCGAACGGATCCGCGCCCTCGGGGGCTACGCGCCCGGCGGACTGGCAATGCTCGACACCATGTCGGAGATCGGGGGGATGGAGCGCAAGCTCGACGCCAACGGCTATCTCACCCACCTCGCCGAATATCACCGGGTGCTGGTGGATGCCGCCATCAAGGGCCGCGATGCCGCCGGCGAGGCCGGTGACGCGGAAACCGAGGACCTTTTCATCGCCCGCCTCCAGGTCCACGAGAAGACCCTGTGGATGCTCAGGAGCGCGGCGATGTAAGCCCCGCGGCCTGCCGCTGGATCAGGCGACGGTCGCGTCTTGCAGGCAACCCTCACGGCAGGTCCTCGACATCGAGCCAGCTTTCGCCGCTGAGGCCTTCGATGAGGACCTGATTGCCGACCGGGGCGTTCCTGGGATAGCGGACGTCGAGGAGCAGCCGGCGCTCGGTGGTGCCGTCGAGAAAGGTCAGCCGGGAATGCAGCTCGCTGCCCCGGGGCACGTAGCCGTAGATGGCCGAGGCATTGTCCGGCGAGGCGAGCGTGAAGGCCGCCCACTCGGATTCGGAGGAAAAACGGAAGTTGTAGTACTCCACCGGCCGGACCAGCGCGCGCAGGCGCACCGTCTCGGTCGGCCGCTGCTCGGTGAGCTGTTCCCAGGTCACGGGCGACCAGCCGACCCAGCTTTCCCAGTCGACCTTCCACCCGTCGTCGTCGACCAGGAACACGGTGCGGCGGTTGAAGTCCCGGGTTTCCACCCGGAACGAGGCCCAGCCGTCCCCCATGGTCATCGAATGGTTCCAGAGCACCGACTCGAGGCCCTCCGGCCGGTAGTCATCGCCGTAGTGAGCCTTCATCCGCTCAAGTGTCCGCCCGGAGCGGGCGGCCCACCCGGCGGCGGTCTCGAGGTCGGGGGCCTCGAGGAAGGCCCGCACCACCGGCTCCAGTTCGTCCCGGACCATCGCGACCGAGACCACCCGCGGCTCGGCATCGGGCACCGGCTGGAGGTCCGCCGGGGGCGGCTCCAGGCTCACCGTTTCGTAGTCGGCCGGAGGCCCGCCGGTTCGCGGCCAGAAGACCCCCACCGCGATGACGACCACGATCGTCACCACCGAGGCGATGAGGATCCGGGCGAAAAGGGGATCCGGGCCGCTCTTGTTGGCGAAGGTTTCATCGAAGATCGCCTCGGCCCGCTGTTCGCGGCGGCGATCGCCGCGGCTGCGGCGACGGCGTGACAGCTCCTTGATCACCAACGGCGGGGTTTCCTCCCCTTCGGCGGGAAGACGCAGCATGCTGTGGCAGGTCGGGCACACCACGCCGCGTCCATCGTGGTTGGACACCACCCGGAACAGGCTCCGGCACGTCGGGCAGACGAAGCCGTTCCAGCGGCGCGGGGCGGTGGCGGTCACGCACGAAGCTTGGGGTGGATGCGGGGCGGGACGCAAGTCACGTCATTCCGGCACGATCTCCAGCCGCGACGGCTTGGGCAGCTCGATCCCGTCGAGCGTGTCCTCGAGGTCGAAGGAATCCAGCACGTTGGTCCGCCCGGCGCGCACCCGGGGCTGCGGCGCGTTGTCGCTGTTGACGTGGATGCTGTGGTAGGGGTCGTCGCCGAGCAATGTCGGCTCCTGCGGGCGCACCGGCGAGGTGTCGATCACGGCGAGCGCGGTGAGGTCCATGGCGCCCTGGCCGGGTTCCACGGGAGTGGCGCCGGAATGCTGCGAGCAGAAGGGCAGCGCCTCGGTGCCCTTGCGGAAGTACTCGGTGATGCCCGCCGGGCGCGAGCGCAGGCGGCCGGTCGCCGGATCCTCGACCATCTCGTAGCAGTAGGGCGTGGCCCTCTGGCCCGACACGCGGCAGACCTCGGCCTCGACCACGCTCGGGGGCTGCGGAATTCCGCGTCCGCCGAAGTCCCTGCCGGCGGCATTCATCACCTCGGCCCACACCGGCATGGCAAGGTCGCGGCCGAAGGCGCCTTCGTAGATGCTGCGGTCGCCCTCCAGGAAACCGATCCAGACGCCGCAGGCGACCCGGCCGTTGTAGCCGAGGAACCAGTTGTCGGAAAAATCGTGCGTGGTTCCCGGCTTGCCGGCCCCGTTGAAGGGCGTGGCCTCGATCAGGTCGGTGAGTCCCCGGGCGCTGCCGCGCTGCATGCCGCTGCGGAGGATGCTGTGGATCTGGAAGGCGGTGGCGTCGCTCACCGCCCGCGGCACTTCCGGGTGGATCACGGGCCGCTGGAAACGCACCTGCCCGCCCGCATCCCGGATGCTTTCGACGTACCAAACCTTGCGCGGCCCCGGGATCCCGTCGCGGGCGAAGGCGGCGTAGGCGGAAACCGCCTCCTTGAGCGAGGCCGACTCGAATCCGAGCGCGATCCGCGGCAGCAGTTCGACATCCTCGGGCACCGGCAGCCCGAACTTCCGGGCCTGCTCGACCACTTTCCCGAGACCGACCTCGTTGGCGACCCGCACCGAGCCGGCGATCTTCGACGCCTCGAGCGCCCGCCGGAGCGTCACCTCGCCCTCATAGCGCGGCGTCGGGCTCTCCAGCCCCCATTCACCGAGGATGCCCTCGCGCCCGCCGACCATGACCGCGCGGTTGTCCATCGCCGAGTCGTCGACGGGACTGGCGGGCGTCATGCCCGACTCCAGCGCCGCGGCATAGAGGAAGGGATGAAACGCCGTGCCGAGCGGGCGCTGACCGAGCTCGATCACGTCGAAGGGCACCTCGGCGTAGTCGCGTCCGCCGACGTGGGCGATGACCCCGCCATTGCGATGGTCGACCATCAGCACGGCCCCCTGCAGGTACTCCTTCACCTCGGGGCTGCCCTTGGAGAACTCGCCATGCTTGACGTGGCTGTAGCCTTCCCGGGCCTCGGCCCGTTTGAGGATTTCCTCGAGCTTGGTGGTGGCGGCCGACTGGACCCTGGAGTCGATCGAGGTCCGGATCTGGAGGCCGCCCGCCGCGAGTCCGTCCTCACCGAGCAGCGCCCGGATCTCGTCGGCGATCCGCTCGTAGAGGTGGGTGGTGCCCCGCTGGAGCGGCTTCGGGTTCAGCTTGATCGGCTTGGCCATCAGGCGCCGGGCTTCGGACGAGGAGAACATGCCGAGCTTCGACATCCGGGCGAGCACCATGTTGCGCGCGCCCTCCGAGGCTTCGCGGTTGTTCAGCGGGGAAAGGCCGGTCGGGTTCTTGATCAGGCCGACCAGGGTGGCGCACTCGATGTCCGAGAGTTCCTCCGGCTCCTTGCCAAAATAGCCCAGCGAGGCCGAGCGGATCCCGTAGAAGCCGCTGCCGAAGTAGATGCGGTTGAGGTAGAACTCGAGGATCTGGTCCTTGCGGTAGCGATCCTCGATCCGCATCGCCAGGAAGGCCTCGACGAGCTTGCGGTCGATGGCCGAATCGCCCCGCTTGCGCCGGTCCGCCTCGAGCGAAAAGGCACCCCGGGCGAGCTGCTGGGTGATGGTCGAGGCGCCGGACACCGCCTCGCCGGCGGACAGCCAGCTCTTCGCCGCGCGGGCGATGCCGATGTAGTCGACGCCGCCGTGGTCATAGAAACGCTTGTCCTCGCCCGCCCGCAGCGCGTCGATGAACCGGTCGGGGATCTTGTCGACGCCGATGATGCTGCGGTTCTGCACGAAGAACCGGCCGATCTCCCCGCCGTCGCGCCCGAGGATCACGCTGGGCACCTCCAGCTCGTTGATCCTTTCGAGATCGTACTCGGCCGCCCGCTCGCGATGCGGCCGCGTGTAGCGCTCGACCGCGACGTAGCCCACCCCGGCAGCGATCAATCCCAGCAGCAGCAAGCTGCCCCAGAAGCGTTTCCGCTTGTAGAAGCGGCGCTTCCTCCGCTTGTTGCGGTTCACGGGCTTGGATTTCTCGGAGAGAACCATGATGGAGAAAAATGCCGACAATCAAGTCGCCGGCTCCCGAGGGGCATATAGGGATCGCCCCCCCGAGGCAATAGCGGGCTTGAGCGAGCGTCTTGCGCGGGAAATCCGCGAAAACGGCCCGCTCGGCTTCGACCGCTTCATGGCGGCCGCGCTCTACGACCCGCAACACGGCTACTACGCCGGCCGCCGCGGACAGGTCGGCCGGGCGGGCGACTTCTTCACCAGCGTCAGCGTCGGGCCCCTTTTCGGACACCTTCTGGCCCGCCATCTGGTGGCTTTCTGGGAGGAAATCGGGCGTCCCGAGCGCTGGCGGATCCTCGAGGTCGGGGCCCACGAGGGCCAGCTCGCGGCGGACATCCTGGCGGCGCTGCCGGAGCTGGATGCCACGGCAGCGGGTGCGGTCGAGCATGCCATCGTCGAGCCGCTGCCGTCCCTCGCCGCCGCCCAGCGCGAACGGCTTGGAGAGCGGGTCACGATCGTCGGGGCGCCCGGCGACCTCGATCCGCTGCCCGGCATGCTGATCGCCAACGAGGTGCTCGACGCCCTGCCGTGTCACCTGGTCGAATCGACCGGCGACGGCTGGATCGAGCTGGGGGTCGGCTTCGATGACGGCTTCCAGTGGGTCCCGCTCGGACCGGCCGGTGAACTGGCGGAGAATCTCCCCCGCCGTCCCGCCGGCTACCGCACCGAGGTCCGGCGGGGGCTCGACGAGTTCCTGCGGGGCTTCCTGCCGGCCCTCGCGCCCTGCCGCATGCTGTGGATCGACTACGGCTACGAGCGCGACGACTACTACGCCGAAGGCCGCGTGGAAGGGACCTTGCGGACCTTTTCCCGGCATCGTGCGGGAGACGATCCGCTCGACGCCCCGGGGTCCCGCGACATCAGCGCGCACGTCGATTTCACCTCGCTGCGCGAAGCGACCGAAGCCTCCGGCGGCGAGGTGATGCGATTTGAAAACCAGGGCCGCTTCCTCACCAAAATCGCCCGGCCATGGCTGCTGTCGCTCGAGGGTCGGACCGATGCCGCCAGGTCGCTTCGCCAGTTCCAGACCCTCACCCACCCCGGCCAGCTCGGCAGCCGCTTCCACGTGATGGAGGCGGCGTGGCGCACAGCTCCGCTTTGTGAGTGATGCACCCGACTCCGGCGGGTGCCCTGAGCTGTGCATCGGGGCAAGCTGGAAGCTCGCCCGGCTCTCGCAAAGCAAAGCTTCGCGCCACGCCTACTCGCCGAACACCTCGCGGAGGACTTCCGCCTGACGGGTGACGCTCCGCTCCACCAGCGCATTGGGATAGTGTTCGCTGGTCCCACCGGGAAGCAGCGGATCGCGCTGATACCAGAAGCCCTCGGCAACCCGCAGAAATCCGACCGCAAGCAGCAGGCTTGCCAGGCCGGCCAGCGACCACGGGATCATCGTGCGGGCCACCAGGTTCGGGCGCAGGGCCCCGTGCCGCGGGGTGCAGAGGTTCATGATTCCGATCCACAGCAGCCACAACAGCCCGACGGCCCCGGTCGCCGCACAACCCAGGAGGAAGTAGGCCTTTTCCTCGTCGCCCGGCAGCGGCAGGAAGCGGATCAGCCCGACCGCCGGCAGCGACAGGGCCACCAGCCACGCCACCAGCCGTCCGAGCCACGGCAGGTTGCTGGAAATGCCGAGAAAACCTCCCCGCCTGGACCACTTCCACTGCACCGCGTGGGTGAGCATCACCAGCCCCAGCACCATCCCGATGGCCATCTGCAGCACCCATGCCAGGGCGTCCCATTCCTCATCGAAGACCTTGTCGCAGACGCCCACCGGGGTCAGGCGCGTGACCGCCCACCAGTAGAGCCAGGGAAACACGATCCCGGAGAGGCCGATGAACACGTGGTCGCGCACGTCGAGCAGCGGCATCAGCCCCCGCGCGGTGCCCTTCACCGCAGGCGATCGGCGGCACGACTCGAAGCCCCACATCAGCACGAACAGGAGGGCGATCAGGACCAGCGGCCAGCCGAGCATGCGGTGGAACATCGCCATGTCCGCCTTGCGGCCCGGCCGCATCTCCTCCGGGCCCACCGGCACCTCCCGCCACAGGCGGGCCGACTGCAGCCGCATGCCCGCCTCGCCGTCGCGGCGGTAGGATGGCTTGGGCGCATGCAGGCTCAATCGTCCGGCGATGGCCTTCGCCTCCTTTTCCGCCTCCTCCATCCCGAGGGTCCGGAAGGCGCTGCGGAACAGCTGCGCCTCGTCGGCCGCCTGATCGCCGAAGACCATCAGGGCCCACGCATCGGGATGCTCCTCGGCGACCAGGAGCCGGTGAAGCTTCTTCCAGCCGCCGAAGAATTCGAGGAGTTCGTCCTGCTGACGCGCTTTCTCGAATTCCCCGATCCTCTGCCGCACCATGTTCGTGATCCCGCCGGAACCATGGCCAATGAAGACCGTGTTCCGGTCCATCGTGATCCGCGGCAGGCTGACCAACTCGGACCGGATCAAACCATCGAGGACGGTGTGGTCCGGACCGTAGGCCTCGCCCTGGCGGCGGGCCAGTTCGCCTCCATAGGAGTGAAAATGTTCCAGCGCCACCGCCTCGGCGCGACGCTCCCAGGCCCGGTCGATCGCCTTGGGATCGGGCGTCGAGGACGATCCGGAATAGTATCCCATGAAGGGATCGGTGCCGTTGCCCTTGTTGAACTCCCACCACATTTCCATCATCGGCCATAGGGCGTTGCCGGGGTCGGCGCGCTCGACCAGGGCCCGCTCCTCGGGCGTCATGAACGCGTCCTCGCTGATCGACCGCCGGGCCAGCGTCTCCTGAAGCACCATCAGGTCCCCGGGTCGTTTCTCGCGCAGCACCTCGATCTCGCGACTCCGCCCGCTCAGCGGCAGATCCGGCGAACGCCGGTCGAGCCAGCCGTAGAAAAATTGGTCCCAGCGTCCGCGCGGAGCGGCCGGGACCGAGGAACCATACGCCACCCGCCAGCCGAGACTGGTGGAGTAGATCGCCCGGGCGAGCATCGAACCATCGCGCCACAGCCCGACCAGAAAGCAGGCCAAAAGCGCCAGCAGCACGCCGAGCACCAGACCCCGCCGCCAGCGGACCGGAAGGGGGCGCGCCGCCTCGAGGCGCTCGGTCGGTGCCGCCACGTCGATCATTTCCAGCGGCACCCCGCTCTGGCCAAGGCGGCCCATCAGCTCGCCCCGGGCTTCATCGCGTTCTTCCTGACCCTCCAGTGGGCGGGTCGCGAGGGTGATGAATTTTTCCAGCTCCGGTGTCATGACTCAGGACCCCGGAGGATCGGTCGGCCGGCTCGGTGGCTTGTTGATCGGCGGCGGCAGCGGACCCGGCGGGTCGCCGTGCGCCTGCTGGTCCAGAATCGCCTTCGCGATGGCCGAGGCCAGGCGATCGCGATAGCCGGCATCGGCGCAGCGGCTCGCTTCGGAAGGGTGACTCAGATAGCCGCATTCGACGAGCACGCTGGGCACGTTCGGGTTGCGGGTCAGGCGCAGGCGACGGCGGACCTTGCCGCGGTTGGGTCCGCTGAAGGGCGAGGCCTTGTCGAGCTCGCGCTGGAGGCGGGTCGCGAGACCGTGGCTGTCGACCCGCCAGTAGTAGTTCTCGGGGCCGTTCCAGCCGGAGGGTCCGGCATTGTAGTGAATGCTCACCAGGATCGCGCCATCGCGCGTACTGGCGCGGCGCACCCGCTCGTCGAGATCGACGAACTCGTCGCCCGACCGGATCACGCGCACCTTCACGCGACCGCCGAGCTTGCGCTGGACGCGCTTGACGGTGTCGAGCGCCAGGTCCTTCTCGCGGACGCCGTTCGACCGCGCCACCGCGCCGGGATCGCGCCCGCCGTGTCCCGCATCGAGAAAGACGGTGGAGAACCCTTTCGGCCCCGGGCGATGCCCCCAGTAGTCGCGCTTCCAGCTCGTCGCTCCCGAACCACCCCCACTGCCACAGGAGGCCAGCAAGAGAACCGTCAGCGCGAGAACCACCAGATATCGCATGGCGGGAAGATGAGGCGATTGCCGCCCCACTGGCGAGCACGAAGCCGGATGGACCGCGAGCTTCAGCTCGCCTCTTCATGCCGGATGCGAGCTGAAGCTCGCGGTCCATGCGTGACGACTCGGGCTTCCTTCCCGTAGTCTTCGGCCACCCCATGCTGATTCTTCTCTGCCTTTGCGTCGGCGCGCTGCTGCTGAATCTCCTGATTCAGCTGGCGGCCATCTTCACGGGGGCACGCTTCGCCACGCGACTCCGCGACCGGCAGCATACACTGATCGAGCAAATCCGCGTGCTCGGCGTCATGGTCACGCTGCTGTTCCTCGGTCACCTCCTCCAGATCGGTGTGTGGGCGGCGCTGTTCCGGGCCTTCGGGCAGTTCGACCATTTCGGCGATGCCTTCTACCACTCGACGGTCAACTACTCGTCGCTGGGCTACGGCGACATCGTGATGGAGCCGCCGTGGCGGCTCGCCGGGGCCCTCGAGGCCAGCGTCGGCGTGATGATGTTCGGGGTTTCGACGGCGACGCTGTTTGCCGCCGTGTCCCGCATGTTCCAGCAGCACCTCAAGGGTCCCGGCGACCCGCCCAAAGGATGAGCACCCGGGAAGAGTTCATGCAGCGGGCCATCGAGCTCGCCCGCAAGGGCATGCTTGCCGGCGACGGCGGCCCCTTCGGTGCGGTGATCGTGCGCGACGGTGAAATCATCGGCGAAGGCTGGAACCGCGTGCGGGCGGACAACGACCCGACCGCCCACGGCGAGGTGAGCGCGATCCGCGACGCCTGCCGCCGGGCCGGCAGCCCCCATCTCGAAGGCTGCGAGATCCACACCACCGGCGAGCCCTGCCCGATGTGCCTCGGCGCGATCCACTGGGCACGGATCGGGCGGATCTACTACGGGTTCCGTATCGAGGATGCCGAGCGCGGCGGCTTCGACGACCGCACCTTCTACGAACGCTTCGCCCGCCCGGCGGGTGACTCGCCCATCCCGGCGTCGCAGCTTCTCGGCGAGGAGGCGGCGGCGCTGATCGACGAGTTCCTCGCGCTGCCGGACCGGGCGCGGTATTGACCCGCGCCAGCCTCCCGGCCACGCTGCGGGCATGGCAGACACACTGGTCGGCATCATCATGGGCAGCACCTCCGACTGGCCCACCATGGAGCACGCCGCCCGCACCCTGGAGGATCTGGGTGTCGGGTGGGAAGCGGAGGTGGTGAGCGCCCACCGCACTCCCGACAAACTCTACGGCTACGCCGAAAGTGCCCGCGGGCGGGGTTTGAAATGCCTCATCGCCGGTGCCGGCGGCGCGGCCCACCTGCCGGGCATGACCGCCGCGATCAGCGACCTGCCGGTGCTCGGGGTGCCGGTCGAGTCGAAGGCCCTCAAGGGCATGGACTCGCTGCTTTCGATCGTGCAGATGCCGGGCGGCATCCCGACCGCCACCTTCGCGATCGGCAAGGCCGGGGCGATCAATGCCGCGCTTTTCGCGACCGCGATGCTTGCCGGTGAAGACCCCGCGCTGCTCGAGCGGCTTCAGGCTTTCCGCAAGAACCAGAACGAAACCGTAAAAGGCGCCGAACTGCCGCCGCTGGGTTGAGTTTGGAGTTCAGAGTTTAGAGTTTGATCACCCGCTTCCCGCCTCCCGCTTCCCGCCTCCCGCTTCCCGACTCCATGATCCTTCCTGGCGCGACCCTCGGCATCATCGGTGGCGGCCAACTCGGCCGGATGTTCTGCATGGCCGCCCGGCGGATGGGCTACCGCACCGTCGTCTGGACCGGCGGACTCGAGGCCCCCGCGGTGGAGGTGGCGGACGAGGCCGTCGATGCCCCCTTCGACTCGGCGGCGGCGCTGGCCGAATTCACCGCGAAGGTGGAAGTCGCCACGGTGGAATTCGAGAACATCCCGCGGGAGACGCTGGAGGCGGTGGCGGAGGAAATCCCTCTCCATCCCTCGCCCGAGGCACTGGCGATCTGCCAGAACCGCGAGCGGGAAAAGCGCTTTCTGCAATCGAACGGCATCCCCTGCGCCGACTTCGAGGTGGTTTCCAACGCCGGGGAACTGGCGGCCGCCATCCGCCGGATCGGCACCCCGGCGGTGCTCAAAACGGCCGCCTTCGGCTACGACGGGAAGGGCCAGCGCAAGCTGGAGGGAGGCGAGGATGCGGCCGAGGTGTGGCGGGATTTCGACGGTGCGCGGGCGGTGCTCGAGGCCTTCGTGCCCTTTGAATGCGAGATCTCGGTGATGATCGCCCGGGATGCGCGCGGCGTTTGCTCGGTGTACGACCCGGCGGAGAACCGGCACCGTCATCACATCCTCGACGTTTCCATCGTCCCGGCCCGGATTTCGAGCGAGACCGCCGACGAGGCCATCCAGCTCGCCGGGCGGGTGGCCGAGGCACTCGACTACCGCGGCATCATGGGGGTGGAGTTCTTCGTCCTGCCCGACGGTTCGCTGCGGGTGAATGAAATGGCGCCCCGTCCCCACAACAGCGGGCACCACACCCTCGACGCCTGCGCGACCTCTCAGTTCGAGCAGCAGCTCCGGACCGTCTGCGGCCTGCCGCCCGGCTCCACCAGGCTGCTCTCGCCGGTGGTCATGCTCAATCTGCTCGGTGACATGTGGCCCGACGAAACCACCCCGCCGGACTGGGCACCGCTTTTCGCCGACGGCGCCGCCAGCCTGCACCTCTACGGCAAGAAGCGCGCCGTCGGCCGCCGCAAGATGGGCCATGCGAACGTGCTCGGGGAGAGTGTCGGTGACTGCCTCGAACGCGCCGAAACGCTGAAGGCGGGCTGGCTCGGGCATGGATGATGCCCGACCCGAAGCCGTAACGGCGGGCCAACGATGTTCGTGGTTCCCGCTTCAGCGGGTCTTCGGGCACTTCATGAGCCCCTCGACCGGGCTCAATCCGGCAGTCCGTAGTCCTTGCCGTAGTGCTCGGCGACGAAGTCGATGTCCTTGTCGCCGCGCCCGGAGAGGTTCACCAGGATCTGGCCGCCGGCGTCGGCGCCGAGGCGGGTGGCGTGGGCGACCGCGTGGGCCGACTCGATCGCCGGAATGATCCCCTCGGCCCGCGACAACTCGAAGAACGCATCGATGGCCTGCCGGTCGTCGATGGTGTGGTAGTTCACCCGGCCGAGGTCCTTGAGGTAGCTGTGCTGGGGACCCACCGAGGGATAGTCGAGGCCGCTGGCCACCGAATAGACCTCGCCCGGTTCACCGTCCTCGGTCTGCAGCATGTACGACTTGAAGCCGTGCATCACCCCCGGCGTCCCCTTGGTCAGGGTGGCGGCGTGCTCGCCGGGCACTTCGAGGTTCCGCCCCGCCGGCTCGACCCCGTGGAGGGCCACCGGCTCGTCGTCGAGAAAGGCGGAAAAGATCCCCATCGCATTCGACCCGCCGCCGACGCAGGCGACGACGTGATCCGGCAGCCGACCGGTCATTTCGATGAACTGCTCGCGGGCTTCGTTGCCGACGATCGACTGGAAATCCCGCACCATCCGGGGAAACGGGTGCGGCCCGACGACCGAGCCGATCGCGTAGAACTGGTTGACGGGATCCTTGAGGTAGGCCTCGAAGGCGGCATCAACGGCCTCCTTGAGGGTGCGCCGCCCGTGGCCGACCGGCACCACCGTGGCCCCGAGGATGTGCATGCGCACCACGTTCGGGTGCTCCTTGGCCATGTCGACCTCGCCCATGTAGATGTCGCACTCCATGCCGACCAGGGCGGCGGCGGTGGCGAGCGCGACGCCGTGCTGGCCGGCCCCGGTCTCGGCGATCAGCTTGGTCTTGCCCATCCGCTTCGCCAGCAGGGCCTCGCCGAGGCAGTGGTTGATCTTGTGGGCACCGGTGTGGTTGAGGTCCTCGCGTTTGAGGTAGAGGTCCGCGCCATACTTTTCCGACAGGTGCCGGGCGTGAAACACCGGACTCGGCCGCCCGACATAGTGGCGGTGGAGCGAGGTGAGTTCCGAAAGGAATTCCGGGTCCGCGATGATCGCGTCGTAGGCCTCGGAGATCTCGGTGACGATGGTCTGGAGCTCGGGCGGGATGAAGCTCCCTCCGTAGTCGCCAAACCAACCATCGGCGGTCGGCTGCGGATGGGCAAAGGTGTTGTTCATGGATTTCAGATGATTGACGCGTGGGCAGCGCGGGAAGCACCATCCCAAGAGATCGACAAAACAGCCCGCGGAAGCCACGCGGGGCTTGTCGCATGCCACGCCTAAATCCTCATCCGGGGCGCCTCGGCCGCCCGGGGAGCAGGCACATGGCGGATGACGCGGATCCTCCGGCGCTCGACCGACCTGCTGAATTTCAAGGACGTCGCCGCCTCCTCCTCCGACCCCGCGTTTCCGGCTCCGGACGGCGGCGGGAAGACAGCCTTCGCCCTGTTCGAGCGCCGCCACCGCTGGCAGGGTGGGTCGAGGACTTCCTCCCCACCATGACTTCCCGCCAGGCCATCGAAGCCGTCTTCCGCCGCGAGGACCCGGGCCGGGTCGTCTATGCGCCCAACTACTGGCAGTGGTTCGCCCACCACCGCCGGCACGGGACGCTGCCCGCGGAGCTGTCCCTGTGCCTCGATCAGTATGACCTGCTCGCGCATCTGGACGTCGATGTCTTCAGCCGCAACCTTTACTGCGACCAGCGCCGCTGCTGGTTCGGCGGACTCGCCGACGAGACGCTCGACGGCGGCCGGATCGAGATCGAGGAGGAGGAAGGGCCGGGGGGCGACCTGCTCATCAACCGTCGCTACCACCTCCCGTCCGGAGTGCTCGCCGAAACGCAACGCCACGTGGCCCGTGAAAGCACGCTGGTGCAGGAGCGCTTCCTCGTCGACGACCCCGAGCTCCAGCTGAACCTGCTGGAGGAGTTGGTCGAACGCCGCCGCTGGCGCTTCGAACCCGCGCGCTGGCAGGCGTGGATCGACCGGGTCGGCGACCGCGGCCTGCCCTGCGCCGGCGAGGTCTTCAGCCCGCTCAAGCTGCTCCACCTGGTGATGGGTCCCGAGGCCACCACCTACTTCCTCTGCGACGAGCCGGAACGCGCCGCGACGCTGCTTGAAAGGCACGAGCAGGCCCAGCTCGGGCTGATCCGCCAGATGGCCGCCGCCGGGGTGCCCGCGATCATGGCGATGGACAATCTCGACAGCGTCTTCCACACGCCCGCCTACCTCGAGGCCTACAGCGCCTCGTTCTATCAGAACGCCTCGTCGGTCTGCCACGAGTACGGCGCGCAGTTCTTCATCCACGCCTGCGGCAACCAGCGCGAAAACCTCGCCCGGATCGCCTCCTACGGGGTCGACGGGTTGGAGGGCGTCGCCTACCCGCCGCTCGGCAACATCGAACTCGACGAGGCGTTCGCCCTGACCGGTGACCGCTTCCTCATCACCGGCGGGATCAGCGCCATCGAAACCGGCAGCCTGCGTTCGCGGCAGGAGGTGTTCGACTACGTCGGCGGGCTGTTCGAGCGCCTGCGCCCCTACCGCCACCGCTTCCTGCTGGCCGCGAGCTGCAACACCGCCATCAACGCCCGCTGGGAAACGCTGCTCGATTTCCGCGACGCCTGGCGGGAGCTGGGGTGAGGGGTGGATCTTGACGCCGGACCCCACCATCGGCACGGACCGCGAGTTCCACCGGCTTCCCGGCTCTGCAGGCGGGCACGGGGTCGGCAGGCCCCGCCATTCCGAGGGAATTCACCGCGCGACAGCACTCGATTTGGCTTTCCAAGTCAGCCGCAGCTCCCAGCATACCCGGATTCCAATTGGCACGGGCCGTGCGGCGCCTCCGTCCGCACTCATCTTCCATCCCCCCTCCCCGGGGAAAGCCCCGTTGCCCAACCCACCATCCACCGTCCATGTTTGTTCCCAAGCTTCGCCTCCCCTCATTCTTCGTCACGGCCCTGGTTTCGCTGCCCATGCTCGTTCCGATCGCGGCCGCCGACATCATCTACGTGCGTTCCGACAAGATCACCTTGGGCAACGGCACCAACTGGTTCCAGGCCTTGCGCGACCTGCAGACCGCCATCGACATCGCCCAGCCCGGCGACGAAATCTGGGTCAAGGCCGGCACCCACTACCCCGACGTTGGAAACAACCAAACCAACAACGACCGATCCTCGACCTTCACCCTCAAGAACGGGGTCTCCATCTACGGCGGCTTCGACGGGGTCAGCACCAACTTCGCCGACCGTGACCCGGCCACCAACGTCACCATCCTCAGCGGCGAGATCGACGGCACCCCGGCCGACACTTCGGGCAACGCCTACAACGTGGTCACCGGTTCCGGGACCAACTCGACCGCCATCCTCGACGGCTTCACCATCACCGCCGGCAACGGCGAGGGCGGGACCTTCCCCGACAATGTCGGCGCCGGGCTGGTGTGCGAGCCCAATGGTTCCCCGACGATCCGCAACTGCATCTTCGACGACAACCACTCGCCCAACCTCGGCGGCGGCATCTACATCGCCTGGGACCCCGGCAAGGGCTCGCCGTCGTTCACCGACTGCGTCTTCTCCAACAACAGCGCGCGCAGCGGTGGCGCCGCCTTCAACCAGACCCCCGACGCCACCTTCCTCCGCTGCACCTTTTCCGGAAACAACACGGAAAACGACGGTGCCGCCGTCTACAACCAGGACTCGACCTCGTTCTTCACCGACTGCGACTTCGAGGACAACGTGGCGGGCCGCCAGGCGGGCGCGATCTTCAACGAGGACTCGGACCTCACCTTCACCGGCTGCGATTTCCGGAGAAACACCGCGCCGTTCAACGGCGGGGCGGTCTTCAATTCGACCGCGACCGTGTCCTTCACCCACTGCATCTTCGAGGACAACACGGCGCCGGGTGAAGACGACGGTTCCGGGACGCTGACCGGCGGTGACGGCGGCGCGGTTTACGACGGGGGCTCCTCGACGACCTACACCGGCTGCAGTTTCCTTTCGAACAGTGCCCAGCAGAACGGTGGAGCGTGCCGGGCCGCGGTCCGTGACTCGATCGCTTCCAGCCCCTCATTCGATGACTGCACCTTCACCGGCAACTCCGCAACCTTCAGCGGCGCGCTCGACCTGTTCGCCACCGCCTCGGTCCCGGCAACGCTCACCATCACCGGCGGCACCTTCACCTCGAACACCTCCGACGGCAGCGGAGGAGCCATCAACGCCAGCAACACCACGGTCGGAATCACGGGAGCATCCTTCGTGCTCAACACCGCCGTCGACAACGGCGGCGCGATCCAGGTCGGCAGCGGGGCCGAGGTGACGATCGAGGACTCGAGCTTCACCAACAACACCGCCAAGGCCGGTGGCGCGGCGAACCTCCGCAGCGACCGGGTGGCGGTGACCGGATCGACCTTCACCGGGAACGAGGCGACCGGCACCAATTCGGGTGGCGGTGCCCTGAGCATCAGCAGCGAATTCCCCTCGGTCGAAGGCTGCGACTTCGACTCGAACCTCTCCGGGTTTGCGGGCGGCGCCCTGAACCTCGACTCGACAGGCGCCGACGTGCCCCAGGTCATCAAGTGCCGGTTCCGCGGCAACTCGGCGCCGGCCTACGGCGGGGCCTGCAATTTCACCCTCTTCGGCGGCACCGCCCCCTTTGTCAGCGGGTGCCTCTTCACCGGCAACTCGACCACCGGCCGAGGCTCGGCGGCGAGGTTTTCCGATGGCATGCCGGTGATCGAGAGCTGCACCGCGACCGGCAATTCGGCCGACGAAGGGACCTTCTCGATCGAATCCGCCGCCGCCACGCTTCGCGACACCATCATCTACAACAACATCGGCTATCCCGGCACCACCACGACGCCGTCGGCCTCACTCAGGTTCTCGAACGGTTCCGCGTCTTACATCCACTGCCTGATCGACAACTTCACCAAGGCCACGCTCGATGCCGGCGCGCCGGCCAACGGCAACCTGGAGCCGGTCGATCCGCAGTTCGTCTCGCCGACCGATCCGGCCGCCGCCCCGACCCTCGCCGGCAACGCCGCCCTCGGCGGCGGCTCTCCGGTGATCGACGCGGGCTCGGTCTCCGCGATCACGACCGACCTCGACCTCGCCGGCAACCCGCGGATCGTGAACTGGATCATCGACCTCGGCGCGCTCGAATACCAGGGACCGGATCCCTTCGAGGAGGATGCCGACGGCGATGGCACCGACGGCGGCGTCGAGCTGGCGATCGGCACCGATCCCGGTGTCCCGGACGCCGGCGACCCGCGCAACCTGCGCATCCTCCCGGGCGCGACCCCGCAGTTCACCTTCGGCTACGACGCCTCGACGGCGGCCGAGATCACCCTCGAGCTGCGGCGCTCGACCGACCTGGCGAATTTCGACGTCGTCGTCTCCTCCTCCGACCTCGGCTTCCCGGCTCCGGGCGGCGGCGGGCTGATCACGATCACCGACCCCTCGCCTCCCGCGGGCCGGGCCTTCTACCGCCTCGTGGCCGTGCCGAAGTAGCGACGCCGGAATCACGGCGGAGGGTACCAGCAGCGCAGGCAAGACCAACCCAATCGCGCGAAGCCCGGAAGTTTCCACTGGTTCCCCGGTGCGGCGGGGTGGAGCCTCGGACCCACGACCATGAACTTGACGAGGTTCTTTTCACCGGTGACAGCGGCGTGCTTCCACGGCCGGCTTTTCCGGATGCCCTGCGCATGTCTTTTCCTGCTGGCATCCGTCGCCCCGGCGGCGGACCCACCCGCCACACTCCGTGTCCTTTGCTAACAGGTGACCTACCCGCGGGGGGCGATCGCCGTGACCGTGGAACTGCCCGACGGCCGCCCGCTGCGCTTCATCAGCACCCACTTCCAACACAACCTCGCCGAAGACCGTCTCGCGCAGGCGACCCGGATCAACCAGCTCTTCGCCGCGGAAGGCGACCAGGTGCTGACGATTCTCGCCGGCGACCTCAACGCCCTGCCCGAATCGGAGCCGATGGAGGTGATTCACCAGCGATGGACGAACACGATGAACTCGCCACCCGCGGCCAGTGCGCCGTCGACAGATCCGCACTCCCGCATCGACTATATCCTGTATCGACCCGCGGGGTCCTTGAAATTGCTCGAATCCGCGGTTCTCGATGAACCGACCGCATCGGACCACTTTCCCGTCTTCGCCGTGTTCAAGCTTCCCGCCAAACCACCTGCCGGAGATCCGTGAACCGGCGCCCGCCAGGCGAAGGCGGATGACAGGGATGGATTTGCGCGGGTTGATTGGGCGGCAAGGTCGTCGGACGGTTCGGAGGATGCCCGACCCGGGTGACCGGAAATCCCGGCTTCGACAAATCCGGGAGCCTGAGGTAAAAATCGGCACGTGCCGTCCTGCCCTCCTGCCGTCCTGCGACTTCGGATCGATCCAACTCTAACCTGTCATGAAACTCCCTCTTCACTGCCTCATCACTCTTGCCGCCCTTTCCCTCTGGTCCTGCACGGGCATCGACGGTGAATACACCTCGTCCGCTGATTTCGAGGAAGGGGTTCCCGGTGGCAAGTTCTCCGAAACGACCACCATCACGGCAACCGTCACCGGGATCGACGCCGAAACACGGAAGATTACCTTCGTCACACCGAAGGGAAGGAAGTTCACCTCCACCGCCGGCCCGGAGGTCCTCAACTTCGACCAGATCCGGCTGGGGGATCAGCTGACCGCCACCCTGACCGACGAGGTGGTGATCCGAATGGCCCGCCCGGATGAACGGGTAGAGGAGTTCCTCGAACTCGACGCCGACCTGGCCAAGGCCGGTGACAAGCCCGGCATGGAAACGGTCACGACCAGCCAGATGGTCGCTACCATCACCAGCCTCAGCACCAGGCAGCGAAAGGTCACGCTGGCCTTCCCGGACGGCGATACCCAGCGGGTGAAAGTCCGGCCGGATGTCCATCTCGATCAATTCCAGAAGGGAGACCGGGTCGTCATCCAGTTGACCGAGATCTTCGCGATCTCCCTCAAGAAACCCTGACCCGGCGAACCTCCTGCCTACCGGTCCTCGATCCTCCCGTCGGGATAAACCCGGCGCATGCAGGTGACCCCCTCCAGCGAATGCTGGGCGACGACCATCACGTCGACGTAGTCGGCTGCCTTGGAATCCTCGGCAATCTCATTGCCCACCCGCACGGCCATGGCCCCCGTCGCCGCCGCCAACAGCGGAGGAAGCATGAGGAAGGCGCCGCTGCCCATCCCGGCGCCGGCATGAGTCAATTCACCCGCCGTCGCATCAAGCAACCCCGCCTGTTCGATCCGGTTCACATAAGGCGGATGCACATCGTAGTAGACGACGTAGGTCTTGTCCGGGCGGGCCTTGAAGTCGAGGTCCACCTCCTGCTCGCCGCCCTGCGGCCAGTCGAAACCCACCCGGACCTTGGTCCGACCGGGCTTGAGGTCGTGCTCGGTGCCACGGACCGGCCGCCCCGGGCGTCCGGGGGCGCCGGCGCTGACAAAGCCGGTTGATAGACTCACCCGTGGCCAACGTCTCTAGATTGGAGGCGAATCCCCGGGCGATCCCCGCCTGGGAGCCTGACCGCCTCCCTGCCTTGGGACTTTCAAACCCGGACCTCCAATGAACGAGACACCCCATCCCCTGAATCGCCGTCATTTCCTCCGTACCGGCCTCGCGGTCGGCGGCGGGCTGACCATCCTTCCGAGCGGCACCCTGTTTGGTGCCGAGAGTGCCAACAACCGGCTGAATGTCGCGCTGATCGGCGCCTACGGGCGCGCCCGCGCCCACTACGGCACGCTCAAGAGCGAAAACGTGGTGGCGATCTGCGAGGTCAACCAGAAGAACCTGCCCTTCGCGACCAAGGAGTTTCCGAAGGCGAAGGTCTACGAGGACTGGCGGAAGTGTCTCGATCACCCGGGCCTCGACGCGGTGCTCTGCTGCACCACCGACCACACCCACGCCTTCATCGCCAACTGGGCGCTCAATCGCGACCTGCATGTCTACATGGAGAAACCGCTCGCGATCACGGTGAACGAAGCGCGCACGGTGCGCGCGACCTACCTGACCAAGAAGGACAAGCTGGCCACCCAGGTCGGCATGCAGCGCCACGCCGATCCGAACTTCAACCGCCTCCGTGAGTGCATTCACGACGGCGTGATCGGGTCGCTCAAGGAGGTGTATGTCTGGGGCAACCGCCAGATCCCCAAGCCGGGCTACCTCCCCGCCGCGGGACCGCCTCCGTCGACCATCAACTGGGACCTGTGGCTCGGACCCTCGCCCGAGCATCCCTACAACCCGGAGTATTTTTCCGGTGGCCCCGGGGCGAACTGCCTGCAGTGGAACATGTACTGGGACTTCGGCATCGGCCAGATGGGCGACATGGGCAGCCACACCATGGACCTCGCCTGGAACGTCCTCGACGCCGGCCTTCCCACGAACATCAAGGCCAGCTCGCCGGAGGCGTTCAACCCGGACGTCACGCCGGTGAACCTGACCGCGAGCTTCATCCTGCCGCCCAACGACTGGCGCGAGCAGATCCGCTGCACCTGGTTCCAGGGCGGCGCCATGCCGAAGTCGCCCTCGGGCGGGATCGACCTCAACCGCATCGGTCACGGCGCGATGTTCAAGGGCGACAAGGGCTTCGTGGTCGCGGACTTCGGAAAGCGCATCATCATCCCCGACGGCCGCTCCGGCAACATGAGCTACTACAAGCCGCGCCCGGAAGCCGAACTGCTGCCGGACCTCGGCAATTTCCAGAAGCAGTGGACCCAGGCCTGCAAGAACGGCAAGCCCGCCGCGACCGCCTGCAACTTCGAATACAGCGCCAACATGATCGAGACCATGTGCCTCGGCCTGGCGGCCTTCCGCGCCGGCGGCGAGCTGGATTACGACGCCGCCAAGGGCGTGGTCACCAACAACGCGGAGGCCAACCAGTACCTCACCAAGCCCTATCGCGAGGGCTGGACGATGAACGGGTAGCCCCCCGGCGGAAACCCTCCATCCGGAAAGACGAAGCCGGGGAAAGGAGCGTCCCGGCTCATCGTCCGGGATCGCCCTGGTTGCGCTTCATCACGTAAAGGGGTGCCTTCCAGTCCGGGCCGTGCTTGGTGTGGAAACCACCGGCCTCGATGAACAGGTAATCCATCCCCTCGATCGTCCGGGGCGTCATCTTCAGGGCCTCGTTCTTCCTCAGGTCGAGCAGCATGGTGTCCGACCAGATCACGAGGCCGTCGTCGGTGGAGCCGTCGTCGCTGAAGGTGACTTCCTGCAGAGACCCTTCCTTGTTGCCCTTGATCGGGCCGCCGGGCTGGAACTCATCGATGGCCTGCACCTGGCCGAGTTGCGTCCACGAGCCTTCGATCTTCGGGTTGGAAACAAACTCGCCGTCCCAGACGTACTTGCCGTCGTCCTCGCCGGTGTTGCGCATGGTGTCCTGCAGCGCCTGCCATTCGGCCGAACGCATCGGCACCTTCACCGCGGAGTTGAGGATGACGCCCCGGTCCATCGGCGGCGTCTTCATTTCCTGCAGCCATACCGAGAAGTGCCGTCGCGTGGTATCCTGATCGACGCGGAGGAAGCTCATCGCCGCCAGGGTGGTTTCGTCCCGGGCGAACTGCGGCCACCATTCCCGGTCGATGTAGTAGGCCAGGGGCTTGGCGCCCTCGCGTTTGCCGACGCCCCGGTCCCGTTCCATCATCGGTTTGCCTTCCACATAGACCTGAAACCCGTCGCCGGCATTCACGTGCGACATGCCGCCGACCACGAGGCGGTAGCGGTGGTCGTCCTTGAATGCGGGGAACCTGAAGGTGCCGCCCATCAGCATCACCTCGTCCTGCCACAGGGTGTGCATCGGCTGGTCGCAGCGGCAGAAGTCGAGCCCGCAGCCGCGCAGGCGGTCGACGAGCTTGCCGTTGAGTTGTCCGAAGGGCTGCCGGCCGCTCTTCCAGCCCGCTTTGGCAGGATCGAAGGAGGGCTTGAACCAGTCGTCCATGCCCCCGGGCAGGGTCACCTCCCGGTAGCGGGTGCCGGTCCCGGGGAGTTTCTTCTCCGGCGGGTCGAAGGTGAGGTAGTGCCACTCCATCTCGTCCCACTTCGGCCCGGTGTCGCGCCAGTTGTAGTCGTCCACGCCGGCCCGCTGATAGAGTTCAACCAGCCCGGCCATCCGCGGTTCGCGGTAGTAGAAGCCCCACTCGAGCGGCTCGCTGCTGGTGGCCTCGTTGACCAGGTAGCCGCGGTTCGACTGCGGGTGGCTTCCCGCTCCGATGTATTCGGGGATCAGGTCTTCCAGGATGATCTTCTTCATGGAGTCCTGCAGCTCGGGTCCGAGGCGCGCGGGGTCGGCATCCAGGTAGAGTTCCTTGTGGGGCAGGGTGATGTCGGGGAATCGCTCCTTCGCGACCTTGTAGAGCACGTCCAGCCCACCCGGCGTGTCGGCGACCGCGCGGGCCACGCTGCGGATCATGTACTCCGTGCCGGCAGTCATGTCCTGACCGCCCGGGGCATCGATGACCTCGGGATACTCGGCATAGGCGTGGGCGAACTGCTCCTTGGCGAATGCCTGGATGGTCTCATCCGCTTCGCGGGTGCGTTTCGCGACATCGTTGAAATAGCGGCTCAGGCCCGGGCGCTGGTTGGTGGCCATGTGTCCGGCGATCTTGAAAATCAGGCTCTGGTAGTAGCGCGTGTCGGTCACGAGCGGGATGGCCGCCTTCATCGCGCAGGCCTGCAGCCACCAGTCGTCGTGCGCCAGCCACTTTTCGATGGCGGCCTCGTGGGGTGCGAGTTGGTCGGCGCTGGCGCCTTCGAGGTTTTTCAGGGCCTCCATGACCACCCACCACGACTCCTCTTCATCCTCGATCATCGCGCAAAGCAGCCCGGCAACCTCGTCCGACATCGGCTTGGGCAGGCTGCCCGCGGCCATCAGACCCGTGTGACGGCCGCGCGGGTCCTCGCATTTCAGAAGCTGCATCGTCAGCCCGTGCAGACCCCGGCCCGCGATCTGTTTCGCGGCACCGTCGCGGACCGCCTGCTCGATGTGCAGCGCGTATCCGAGCAGCTCGTCCTCGGAAATGTCCGGCTTCTTGAGTTGGTCGAAGATCGCCTTCGAGGCGGCGGTGCGGATCGTTTCACCGGAAATATCCATCCGCTTGCCCGGCGCATACTCGCCCGGCTCGAGCGAGTAGAACGCGTCGTCCGCCGCGGTGCCCCAGATCCGTTCGGGCAGCTCGTAGGTTTTGGAGAACTCGGTCGCCGGTGCGCCGAAGATCCGCAGCTGCTTGCGGGGCAGCGTGTAGATCAACGGGATGTAGTTGCCGCAGGGGCGGCCGCCGTCGTTGACACTCGTGTAGTTGACATTCGTCCCGGCGGCCCAGCCGAAGGCCCCCTCGTGGGTGCGGGCGAGTTCATAGACCCAGCGACGCTCGTCCATGAAAGAACGGTACTGCTCGGGCCTCTCGTCCTTCACCATGCCCATCGCGGACCCACGCCAGAGTTCGCCGATGCCTCCGCCGGTGTGCCCGTGGAACATCCACGAGGTCGAATAGAAGCTCTTGGTCGCGCTGATGTTCCGGGCCCGGGCATACACCGAGTCCTCGCCCTTCCCGGTGAGGTTGGCCGCGGCTTGCAGGACAAAGGTCAGCTTGCCGACCTTGCCGTTGTCGGTCATCCCGCTCTCCGGCATCTGGTCGCCATAGGCCACGTTGCCGCGGCCGGCGTAGCGGTAGAGGTGGCGGAAGGTGTCCTCGAGGAAGTCGTCGTCGACCTCGGCCCCGCACTCCTTCGCCATCAGCAGGAAGGTCACGCAGTGCAGGCCCGCGGCATTCAGGTGGCCGCCGGCCATGTAGTTGAAGTTCGCCCCGCCGCGGCCCATCCACGAGCTGTTGTAAACCTTGTCAAGCAGGTAGTCGTGCCGGGCTTGGATCGCCGGCAGCACGCTCCGGTCTCCGGTCTTGAGATAGTATTCGCAGATCGCGATGCCGGTGTAGCCGATCGACCACGGGTGGCCGGGATTGTCGGTTCCCAGCTTGCCGCTGAAGCGCTCCCGCACCGCCTCCAGATCCTTCTCCTCACCGGTCGACAGCAGGAACAGGGCCGCGCCCCAGCCCCAGGTTTCGGCGTTGCGGAGATACTCCGACATGCGTTCGACGATGGCGTCGGACTTGGCGCAATCCACCGGCCAGGTCTCGCTGTAGGGACCGAGCACGGGGATCTTGAACTCCACGGGATGGGCCTCGGCCTTCGGGTTGTCCTTGATCATCAGGCGAACCACCCCGTCGGTGGCCTCGATCTTCGTGATCAGGTTGCCGAGCTGGACGCGCGGATCGATGTCCTTGAGCACCTCGCCGTTGATGCTCTCGATGATCCGGCCCGGCTTGAGCTTGCCGGTCGCCGCGGCGGGCGATCCTTCCTCCACCTGGCTGATGTGCATCGTGAAGGCCGGCTTGCGCAGCTCGAGGGCAAGCCCGATCGGGCCGAGCCGGCCGATCGTGTTGGTCGAAGCGCCCGGGTCGGGGAAGAAGTGGAACAGCGGCGGTTCCGCGTAGAAGTTTTCCTGGGCAGGAGCGGGGCCGGCAGCCAGGCCGATCGCGAGGGCGGAGAGAACAAGACGTTTCATGAGTGTGGGCAAGCGGCCTGCGGCGCCACCGGGCGAAAACCCCGGGAGTCGCGCTTCGGCCTCGGGCCAAGGGTAGCCGATGGAACCCGGTGCCTACAGGCTAAACCGTGCGTCGACGTCTGCCTCATTGAAATCGTCCGGGACCGGACCCGAATCGGTGGTTGAAGCGCGGGAGTGGATGCCGTCCACTCCCGCTTCGCGACCGAGCCCGACCTGATGAATTCGTCCCACCGGAATGCCACGGAGCCGCGCCTTCGCCCGAACTTGAGGGTCGCGGTCGTGGCGGGAGGCACCTGGGCGCTGCTCCGCTTGTTCTTCCCCCTCGACTGGGGCTACGGACCGGCCCGCGCCGGGCTGGTCGCCGGCCTGGCGGCGCTGGCCTGGTGGGCGACGAAACGGCCACCGCGGGAAATCGGGGTTGGAAAGCCCTGCCGCCTCGGCGTTTTCCTGCTGGTGCTGGCATGCGCCGGCGTGGCGATCCACCTCGCCGTCGTCGGCCGCTCGATTCAGCGCAGCGCGGCGACCGAATCGATCGAACTGGACCAGGGCCAGATCAGCTACCGGGCCGCCCGCTACCTCGTCGACCAGGGAGTGAATCCCTACGGCCGCGCGATCCCGCTCGACACCACCGAGCTGCGGATCGAACTCAAGGATCTGCTCGAACCCGGGGTCGCCGACGAAGCCGTCGATCAGGTCGAAGCGGCGTTGGAGTCGGGCACAGCGCCCTCCACCGCCTGGGAGATGATTCCGACGCCCCGCGAAGATCCCGCGGCCGAGGCGGCATGGCGGAGCCTCTCGTCCCGCCTCGGATACAAGTATGGTCCCTTGCAGATCATCCTCTACACGCCGGCGGTCGCTCTCTTCGGGCACGCCGGCATCTACGTCGTCCACCTGATGCTGTATCTCGGCATCGTGCTGACGATGCTCGCGATTCTCCGCCGCTGGTGGCCGAAGCCGGGCGCGCCGTGGGCGGTCGCCCTGATCGTCGTCCACTTCCCGCCCCACCTGGCCCACAACACGCTCGATCTCTCGGCCACCGACCTGATGCCACTCCTCGCCGGCCTGCTGGCCGTGCTCTGTTTTCTCGGTCGTCGCGAGCGGCTCACCGCGCTGTTCATCGGGCTGTCGATCGCGGCCAAACTTTTCCCCGGTGCCCTCTACCTGCCGCTGCTGCTGGCGCTGCGGCCTCGTCACTGGTGGCCGGCGTTGGCCGCCCTCGCCGCAACCTTCGGCCCCTTCCTCGCCTGGGATCCCCAGGGAATTTTCGCCAACCTCGTCGCCTTCAACTTCATCCGCTCGACCGACAGCACGGCGCTCGTTCACTTCCTTGCTCCGTGGGCGGCATCGGTGGTCAAGGCTTTCGGGATCGCGCTCATCGGCTTCACCCTGTGGCGGACCGTGCGCGCGGCCTGGACGCCGCGGGCAACGCTCACCTACCTGCTGGTCGCCCACGCCGCCGCCTTCCTCGCCGCAGGGACCTTTCACAACAACTACCTGATCTGGGCAACCCCGCTGCTGGGCCTGTTCCTCGCGCTGGCCTTGTTCCGGCCGGTCACAGCCGACCCTTCCGGAGAAGCGTGCCGGCGTCCCTCCGGGACTTCCGGCGCGGCGCTCCCCATGCGCGGCGCTCGCCTCGACTCCGACACGGCATCCGGGACGCCCGAGTTCCAAGCGGAAGGCTGGGCATCGTGAAGACCGGGAAGATGGAGCCGTTCATTCGATTTCCTCAACCGCATGCCCGGAGGAGCGAAGTTCCTCGACCAACTCCCCGGCGAGCAGGTGCAGGCGTTCCTGCAGCGGCGGGGTGAGCTCGATGCTGGATTCGAACGACGCCGGAATCACTCCGAGGAGCGTCACTTCGGGCGGCCCGCATCCGCGCAGTTCACTGACCATCATCATCTCCTGCACCCCGGCCTGGTGGGGGGACAGTTTCACCGGGAGCTTGCCGTGAAGCAGCTGGTCCTTCCCGTAGCGCCGGCATTCGCCCGGCTCGCCGTCGATCGCGAGGGTGTCGACCAGATAGACCCGCTCGGCGGCCTCGTACTTGTGGGTCGCCATCAAGCCGAGGGTGCCGCCATCAAAGATCTCGACGTCTTCGGGAAAGAGGTAGTGCCCCTCAAGATGCCGCACGAAATGCACGCCGAAACCCTCGTCGGAGAGCAGCAGGTTGCCGATGCCTAGAATGAGGGTTTTCACTTTCACGGGCGGTGCGGGCGGGTGTCGGGAGCCTGATCGGCGCCCCGCTGCGCAGCCACCAGCTCTGTTTATCCCAGATTCAGAAATGAGAACGACAGATTGCGCAGAAATCAATGAGATGAACGAAATCGGGTCATCACAATACAAGTCACTCCTTCCCTATCTTCAAATCACCTTAATCTGCGTAATCTGCGGTCAATCATTGCACCTGTTAGATTCATTTGACACTCACCTTGGTGATTTCCCTGCCGTCCGGGTCGATGGCGTGCACGGCGCAGGCGATGCAGGGGTCGAAGGAATGGACGGTGCGCAGGACTTCGAGCGGCTTCTCGGGCTCGGCCACCGGGGTGCCGACCAGCGATGCCTCGTATGGCCCCGGTTGCCCCTTTTCATCGCGCGGCGAGGCGTTCCAGGTGGTCGGCACCACCGCCTGGTAGTTCTCGATCTTGCGGTCCTTGAAGACGATCCAGTGCGACAAGGTGCCCCGGGGGGCCTCGTGGAAGCCGACGCCCCGCCACTCACCATCCGGGATGTGGGTCGGGTTGGCGTAGGTCTGGTCGCCGGAGGCGATGTTGGAGGTCAGCTTGTCGAGGTAGTCGATCGAAAGGTCGGCCATGAGGCAGGCGCGCATTCCCCGCGCGAGCATCCGCCCCATCGTCGAATGATAATCGTCGAGCGTGAGGCCGAGTCCGGCGTTCGCCTCGTCGACCATGGGTTTCACCCTCGGGTTGTCGTTGGCATAACTCACCAGCACCTGGGCGAGCGGACCGACCTGGACGGGCTTTCCATCGAGCCGCGGTGCCTTGCACCAGGTGTAGCGGCCCTCGGCCTCGAAGCCGGTGTAGTTGGGCTTCGTCTCGCCCTGCCACGGGTGGCGCGGATCCGAACCCTCGTACCAGGCGTGGGCAACCGACTCCTGGACACCCTCGATCAGTTGCGGGTCGCGGTGGTCGGTGATCGGGCGGAAGGTCGCCATGTCGGCACCGTCGATCGTGCCGCCGCCCAGCGCGAACTCGACGCCCTTCGAGTCCTCGGGGAATTCCGGCACCGCGAGGTAGTTCGTCACGCCCCGACCGATCCCGAACCAGCCCTTGTAGGCACCGGCGATCGCGAGCAGGTCCGGGTAGTAGACCTTGCGGACGAAGTCGCGGGTCTCGACCATCAGCTTGCGCAGGTAGGCGAGGCGCTCGACGTTGAGCGCGGCCATGTGATCGGTGTTGATCGCGGTGGCGACGCCGCCGACGACCAGGTTCTGGATGTGCGGGTTCTTGCCGCCGAGGAGGGCGACCGCCTCGGCCGCCTTGCGCTGGTAGTCGAAGGCCTTGAGATAGTGGGCCACGGCCAGCAGGTTGACCTCCGGCGGCAGTTCCATCGCCGGATGCCCCCAGTAGCCGCTCGAGAAAAGGCCGAGCTGCCCGCTGTCGACGAAGCGCTGGAGCCTTTCCCTGACCCCCTTGAATTCCGTGACGCTGTTTCCCGGCCAGTCGGAGATCGACTGCGCGATCTTCGCGGTCGCCGCGGGGTCCGCCTTGAGGGCCGAGGTGATGTCCACCCAGTCGAGCGCGGAGAGGTGGTAGAAATGCACGATGTGATCCTGCACCGAGTGCTGGGCGATCATCATGTTGCGGATGAACTGGGCATTCGGCGGCACCTCGGCATGCAGCGCGTGCTCGACCGCGCGGATCGAGCAAATCGCGTGCACCGTGGTGCAGACCCCGCAGAACCGCTGGGCCAGGGTCCACGCGTCCTCCGGTGGCCGGCCCTTGAGGATGACCTCGATGCCGCGCCACATCTGGGCCGACGTCCAGGCCTTGGCGACCGAGCCGTCACCGACCTCGACGTCCATTCGAAGGTGGCCCTCGATGCGTGTGACCGGGTCCAGGGTGATGGTGCGGGTGGACATAAGCGGGAATCAGGCGTTCTGGGTTTGGAGCGGCGGCGCGCCGTGGGCCTTGGGCAGGACCGGGACCATCTTCACCAGCACCAGGTAGCCCAACAGCTCGAGGGAGACGATGCCAACGGTGATCATGATCTCCGCCAGCGATGGGAAGTAGCTCCATCCCTGTCCGGGGTCGAAGCCGATCAGGTAGACGTTGAAACGATAGACCGCGCCGCCGACGAGGATCAGGGCCGCGGAAATGAACAGCCGCCGCGGTGAGCGGCGCGGCGACGAGGGACCCCGGGCGCCGAGGAGCAGGAAGGAACCCGTTCCGACCAGCACCATCTGCGCGAGGAACCACAGGGACAGGTGATCCATCGAGAACGCGGCGCCCAACTGGCCGCGGTAGGCCAGGTCGCCGAAGACAACCAGCATCCATACCACGGTGAATCCGGGGATCACCCGCGACACGCCGGCGATTTCCCGCGACTCGTACGGGCGGTTGAACGAATACGACGAGATGATCGATTCAAAGATCACGATCGAGTACCCCATGAAAATCGCGTTGATCAGGAACAGCAGCGGAAGCATGGGCGTGTGCCACAGCGGGTGCAGCTTGGTCGGGGCGATCAGCAGCATCGAGCCGAGCGAGGACTGGTGCATGGTCGGCAGGGTGATCCCGAGCACGATGATGAAGATGAGGATCTTCTCGAGCCGGGGCCGCAGCCATCCGGCACCCGCCTGCACCCTCTCGATCTTGTCGAGCACCGCCTTCTTGTCCGGCACCAGGCGGGGGTGAAGCCAGTCCATGAACCGGCGGAAACGCACCCACTTGCTCTTCTCCAGGCTGTAGAGGATCGCCGGCAGGAACTCGATGAGCAGCACCATCGAGTAGGCCATCACGCACAAGGCCACCTCGAACATCACCGAGTTGAACTGCCACTTCGAGGGCAGGAAGAAGTTGTAGGCATTCCAGGGCCGCCCGAGATCGACCATCACCGAAAACCCCGCCAGGCCGTAGCCGAACAGGCTGGTCAGGATGCACGACCGCATCAGCGGGTGATAGCGCATGTGGTTGCGGATGTAGACCAGGATCGCCACCGCGTAGCCGCCGCAGGCGATGGCGGTTCCGGTGGCGACGTCGTAGGCGATCCAGATCCCCCACGGGTAACCGTCGTTCATGTTCGACACCGCGCCGATGCCCTTGACGAAGCGCACGACGATCAGGGACATCCCAATGAGCACGAAGGTCAGAAGGATGAAGAAGGACCGGCTGAAGATCCTGCCCTCGACTTTCTGGTATTCGTGGTGGCTCATCGTTTCGCAGATTCGTCCGCAGCCCCCGGGTCTTCGCCGGATGGCTCCGGATCTCCGTTGCCGTTCCGCCGCATGTTCCGGACCGCGACCGCGCAGAGTCCGGCATACAGGGCCACCGGGGCGAAGAAGCCCTTGTAGATCGTGTGCTGGATCTCCTCGGAAGCAGTGGCCGGGGCCTCGGTCCCGAGCGTGGGCAGGCCGATCTTCTCGAAGGGAAGTCCGGCGATGTAGAGATGGTTGGTGCCGCCGATCTCGTGCTCCCCGTACACCTTCGGGTAGTAGCGGGAGGGCTTCCGCTCGATCCGGCGGTGGGCCTCCTTGAGCAGGTCACCGCGTCGGCCGAAGAGGATCGCGCCAGCGGAACAGGCTTCGGCGCAGGCGGTGGTCCCCTTGTCCCTGAGATTGGTACTGATGCACATGTCGCACTTGACGATCTGCGGGTTGTTCTTGTCCCACTGGAACTTCGGAATGTTAAAGGGGCAGGCGATCTGGCAGTAGCGGCAGCCGATGCAGGTGTCCCGGCTGTACTGGACGATCCCGGTGACCGGGTCCTTGTGCATCGCCTTCACCGGACACGCGGAAACGCAGGAAGGCTTCTGGCAGTGCATGCACGACTGCTTGACGAAGGACCACTCCTCTTCGTCGCGATGCAGCTTGATGATCGTCCGAGACTTGCCCGACAACTCGGCGGGGGCGTCCCACAGGGCGTCTTCGTCGAACGCCGCCTGCTCGACCTCGAGGGCACCGGCGCGGGTGTTGACCCGTTTGCAGGCGGCCATGCAGGCTTTGCACCCGATGCACCGGGTGGCGTCGTAAAGCATCGCCAACTGGCTGTTGTCGGCCTCGGGTGTCGAGGAGGCGGAGGCGCTCGTGGTGGCTCCCACGAACCCGGTTCCGGTGGCGCCGAGCGTCTTGAAGAAACTACGTCTCGTCTGCATCGTCCGATTTCGTTGTGGGGTGCGGTTCGGCCTGCTGCTCCGGGTCGAGGCGGTTCGGCAGCTTGCGGGCCAGCATGGCCCCCGCCCCGATCCCCGCTCCGGCGAACAGGCCGAGCACGCCGACGGTCAGCGGATCGGGTCCGCTGCCCTTGGGCGTGGGCTCGGTGGAAGGAAATCCTGCGAATGGCGTGGGGTCCTCGATCTGCGCCTTCTGGGCCACCGTCTGGTGAAACATCACGTCCGGTTCGGTGCAGCCGATGCAGGGGTGCCCGATCGAGACCGGCCAGACGCCGGCGTCGTTGAAGCGCTGGACCGAGCAATTGGCATAAGTGACCGGCCCCTTGCAACCGAGCTTGTAGAGACAGTAGCCGGCGGCATGGCCCTCATCCCCGTACTCCGAGGCGAAGCGCCCCGCGTCGAAATGCGGTCGCCGCTCGCAGTGCTCGTGGATCCGGCGCCCGTAGGCGAACTTCGGCCGACGCAGCGCGTCCAGTTCAGGAAAGCGGTTGAAGGTGAGATAATAGAGGATGGTCGAGAGGAAGTTGTAGGGGCTGGGCGGACAACCGGGGATGTTGATGATCGCCTTGTCGGGGAGGATCTCGGACACCCCCCTGGCACCGGTCGGATTCGGTGGTGCCGCCTGAATGCCGCCGAAACTCGAGCAGGTGCCGATGCAGAGGATGGCCGCCGCGCCCTCGGCCACCTCGCGCAGCGAGGCCAGCGCCGTCTTGCCCCCGATCATGCAGAAGATGCCGTCCATCGCGGTCGGCACCGCCCCTTCGACCACCAGGAAATACTTGCCCCGGTTCGCCTCCATCGAGGCGTGCAGGGCCTCCTCGGCCTGCAGCCCGGCTCCGGCCATCAGCGTCTCATGGTAGTCCAGCGAGATCAGATCGAGAACGAGCTCGGACACGCTTGGATGACTCGAGCGCAACACCGACTCCGAACATCCGGTGCATTCCTGGAAATGCAGCCAGATCACCGTGGGCCGCGCGGCGGTCTGCGCGGCGGCTTCCACTCGCGAACTCAGGCTTGCCGGCAATCCCATCAGGGCCGTGGCTTTCACACAGGCCTTGATGAAGTCCCGGCGCGGCAGGTTTTCAGCGAGCCTCGATGTCGTTTTCATCCGATGAACAAGCCGGTGGCTTGCCGTTCACAAGCCACCACTCGACATTGGGAGATTGTAACCCGCGCCCATGGAGACAGGGCAAGGGGCATCGCCAATTGGATCAAATCACGCGCATCAATCACCATTTCATGCGGTGCAGCGCGGTCCATTGGGTCAGGAAGGGCGATCGCGAAGCTCGAAGGCTTGAATGTCGAACATCCACAGGCTCTGCGGGTTGTCTGCCTGCGAACGCCCGAACCAGCGGACTTTCGACCTTGTACCTTTCGACCTTGGACCAGCTCCCCTCAGCTCCGCCCACCCTTGAAAATCGGCTCGGCCTGGTCCGGACCATCCGAAGCGTTCGCATCACTCCTCGTCCACCGTCTCGTCGCGCTGATAGATGGGCAGCTGGCGGTAGGGGACGGTGAAGGCGAGGACGATCATGCTGGTGCTGTAGACCGGGCTGACCTCCTTGTGCTGGAAAAAGCCGTCCGCATTCTGGCGGGTGAGGTAGGTTTCATACATCCACGGCGCGAACTCCGACCAGTAGCGCCCCCCGAGCTGGAACAGGCCCTGGGCGTTGTAGTAGAGCCCGTAGGTGCCGTGCTTGGCATTGGGCAGGCCGCGGTAGGTCTTCATCACGTAGTCGCCCGCCTTGATCGTCCGCTCGTCACCATGACGACCACACAGTTCGAGGCACAGCAACCCCATGCCGGTGAGCGTGATCGCGTTCTTGTTTTGGTCGGTGTAGCCGAAGGTGCCGGTGTTCGGGTCCTGATGGCGCTCGAGGTAGGCCACTGCATCCTCGATCGCCTTGTCGGGCACCGCCGCGCCGTTGAGCTTGGCGGAACGCAGCGCCATCAGCGCCCAGCCGCTGCACGAGGTGTCGCTGTCGCTCGATCCCGGGTGGTAGCGCCAACCGCCCTGGTTCCACTCGTCTTTCCGAATCTGCTGGGCCTGATAGATCACGCCGAGCGCCTTCGGCAGCACTTCAGCGATCCGCGCCTGCCGTTCCGGATCGACCATGCCACTCACCTCGGAAAGGAACAGCGTCGCGATGTTGTGCGCATACATCGGGCCGGCGCCGGCCTTGCCCTTCTCCAGCAGGCCGGTGGGCTTCTGGTTCGCGAGGACGAAATCGATGCTGCGATTGATGGCCTCGGCATAGGGTCCCTCGGTCGGAAGGTGGCCGCGCGAAAGGAAGGCCATCCCGGCCAGCGCCGGGATCCCGGTGGAGTCGCCGTAGCTGCCCGGGTAGGAACCGTCGTCATTCTGAGCGCGGGCCAGCGCATCGAGCGCGCGCTCGACCGCCGGGTCCACCCGCTCCCGCCATTCGGCGAAGACCGGGTCGGCCGGACCCTGCGCGGACAGCGATCCGATCCCTAACAATGCGGCGGTGATCCAGCTCTTCATTCGCTCAGGTTTTCAAAGTAGTCCTTCACCAGGCCGCGGTAGTCCTCGGGCACCGCATCCGGACCGCCCGCGCCGACGTCCGACTTCAGGCTGGCCTGGATTTTTTCCCAGTCGGCGGCGCTGATGCCCAGCTTGGCCAGCTCGTCCGGCACCCCGGGGTCCGGCTGCGGCTCGCGGGGACCGTCGTCGGATTCGCTGCCGGGTTGGGTTCCGGGCGGCATCGGCTGTCCGGGTTGCCCCGGCTGGCCCGGTTGACCGGGCAGCGCCTGACCCTGCATCTGCGCCCGCGCCTGCCGGGCGGATTGGGCGAGGGCCTGCGCAGCCTGACTCGCCTGCTGGGCGGCCTGGCCCGGCTGGGTCGCCTCGGCCGCCTCGGAGGCCTGCTGGAATGCCTCGGCCAGCGCTTCCGCATCGACCGGTGCCTGGTTTGCCGGCGTGCGCTTCTGCTCGAGCTGCGCGGCGCGATCGGAGAATTGCTGCGCGGCCTTTTCCAGCATCTCCGCAGTCCGCTCGAGCGACTCGCCCGACCGGCCATGCGACTGCGCGGCCTGGGCCATCTGCCCGGCCTGCGACTGCTGCGCGGCCTGATCCGCCTGCTGGCTCCCCTGCTGCGCCTGGTTCGCCGCTCCCTGCAACGACGACCCCTGCGGTGAGGGCACCGATGCCAGATCCTGCGCCAGCTCGGCCGCCTGGGCCGCCTGCATCTCCTGGACCTGTTCGAGGGCTGCGGAAAGATCGCCGGACTCGAGCGCTTCGAGGGCTTCGTTCAATTGCTCCTGGCGCTCGCCCAGTTCGCCGAGGGCCTCGCCCATCGCCTGCGCTTCCGCGGCAGCGGCCGGAGACTCGGCAGCTTGCGCCATTTCCTGCGCCTCACCCGCGGCGTCCGACAAGGCCTCGCCCGCGGCCTGCGCCTGCTCGGAAGCTTCGCCCAGTTCTCCCTCGCCGAGGGCTTCGGCCGCCTGACCCGTGGCATCGGCGGCCTGCGGCAAGGCGTCGGGCGTTTCGGCTCCGGCCTGTGGCGCCGCCTCGAGTTGCTCGCCCACGGCTTCGGCGATCGCCGCCTGCTCCTCCGCAAGCATCTCTCCAAGCGCCTCGGCCAGTGCTTCGCCGGGCAGGGCACCCGCCTCTTCGAGGGCCTCCGCGGCCTGTTCGAGATTACCTTCGGCCAGCGCCTCGGCGGCATCGGCCAGCTGGTCCTGACGCTCGGCAAGCTCCGCCATCGCCTCGGCCCGTTCCGCCGCCTGCTCAGCCGATGGTTCACCAGATTGTTCGCCAGATTGTTCCCCGGGTTGCTCACCAGATTGCTCACCTGCTTGTTCCCCGGATTCTTCACCTGCTTGCTCACCCGCCTCTTCCCCTGCTGTCTCGCCCGCCTCTTCCCCTGCTGTCTCGCCCGCTTCGCTGGCGGCTTCGGCCAGTGCCTGCTCCTCGGCCGCGGCCTGCTCCGCCGCGGACTCGAGCGCCTCCGCTGCTTCCCTCGCGGCATCGGCGGATTGTTCGGACGCTTCCGCCATCTGCTCGGCGGCCTGCTCGGTCTGGTCGGCGGCCTGATCCGCACTCTCGGCGGTTTCGCTGCCCTGCGCCTCCGCCTCGGCAGCCTGCTCGCGGGCTTCTTCGGCCAACTGCGCCTGCGCTTCGGCCAGGGCCTCGCCCAGTTCCTCGGCCGACGGCGTCTCGGCCCGCTCCGCCGTGACCTCCTGAAGCTGCTGCTGGTCCTCGGAAAGTTCGCGCACGTCCTGCGACAACTCCATCGCCGCTTCGGCCTGATCCTTGAGCGCCTCGGCGAGGGCTTCGGGACGCTGGTTCAACTCGTTGCGAAGCTCGTTCTCCATCTGCTCCTGCTCGCGGCGCCATGGCTCGCTGACTTCCTCCTCGTTCGCCGCCATCTCGTTGGCCTGGCGGGCCAGCTCCTCCTGTTGCTGGGCGAGCTCCTCCATCCGTGCCAGGTCCTCGATCTGCGGACGCGCCTTGTCGAGCTCCCGGCGAACCTCCTCCATCGTCTCGATCGCCTCCTTCGCCGCCGCCACGGCCTCGTCGAGCTTCTCTGCCCGTTCCTCCTTCTCGTCCTGCAGCGGGACTTCCTCGAAGGCGTTGCGCGCCTCCTCCAGCTTTTCCGCCGCCTCCTCCACCTTGTCGGCCTGCGCGGCGTGGATCCCCTCCTCCATCTGTTCGGCGAGTTCCTCCATCGTCTCCTCGGCAGCGGCCAGCTTCTCGACGGTTTCCTCGCTCAGCTTGTCGCTGTGCTTGTCATCGTCGGCCTGCTCGAGGTGGCGGCGGTTCTGGTGCATCTTCTGCTCGGCGATGCGCGTTTCGTGCATCGCCTTCTCCAGCTTCTCGCGCACGTTCTCGTGCTCTTCCCGAAGTTCCCGGCGGGCCATCGATTCGGCTCCGCGCTGGACCTTCACCAAGACCCACTCCGAGAAACCCCGCCCGGGACCGCCGGCATCCGTGGGACACGCATCCTCCGCCATCACGCGGAACCGGAATTCCTTCGCCTCGTCGGTGCGATCCATCACCTCTCCCACCGACAAGTCCGCCCGGCCGGCGTAGCGCTGGAACTCGGAGACCTCGGGCAGCTTCTCCGGCAGCGGCCGCTCGAGTTGCAAGCGCCCCTTGCCTGCCGCCTCGACCTCGATGCCCACCCTGGCCACGCCGAAGTCCTCGGTCACCTCGTAGTGCAGGTCGAGGTTCTCCGAAGGCCGCAGCCGCAGCTCGGGGCGGTCCGGCTTGATCAGCACCACGTGCGGGGCTTCATCGCCCAGCGCCGTCTGCTCGAAGCGTATCAACTCGATCTCGCGGTCGAGGCGATGCCGCACCCACAAGGCCAGCTCGCCGTTGTCCTCGTGCCGGAGTTCCCAGTTGGAAACCAGGCGGGCCTCGGCGCCCCGGCTCTCCACCCGGCACTCGACCTTGCGGCCGTCGGGCATGAGCAGCCACGCCGACTCGACCCCCGTGTTGAGATCCGCCACCAGCTCGATCCCGGTGCCGGCCACTTCCTCGATGCGTTTCTCCAGCGGCCGCTGCGACGCGGCCAGCCCGGTGTAGTCGGGAAAGTCGAGGGTGACGTCCACCGAGCGGAGCCGCGGGTAGGGCCAGACCCGCGCTTCAAAGGCATCGCTCTCCGCCCGTTCCGCCCGCGCGCGGTAGCGGAATCCCTCGCGGGCCGGCTCGAGCCGATAGACCCATGCGTCCTCCACCCGGGTCATCGGCTGCGTGAGGGATTCCCCGGAATCCATGTCGAGCACGAGCTGCGGCTCGCCCTCGTGGCGGACGCGGATCTCGATCGCATCGCCCTCGAGCACCTCGATGCCCTGAGGTTCGATTTCAAAGGCCACCGCCCCGGCATTCCCGACATCCGAGAAGGGAGCGACGGCGCGAAGGAGCAGCCGCGAGGTGACGCCCGGCTGAATGACCAAGGCCGCGAGGATCACCACACCACAGACGATTGCGACCCGTCGCCAACGCCGCACGGCATCTCCCGGTGCGACCTCGGCATTGGGGTCGACCGTGCCGACGTCGCGGTCGGCCGCCTCGACCAGCGCCTCCATCAGGTCGGGCGAAACGCGTTCGTCGCCGGCCAGCTCGAGCGCCGTGCTCAGGCGTTCGTCGATCTCCGGGTGGCGTTGCTCGAGCCAGCGCGCGATGCGCACCAGATCGATGCGCTGGAAAAGCGGGCCGAAACCGACCTTGGCCATCCACAGCGACACGGCCACCCACGCCACGAAAACCGCCCACCGCACCGCCAGCGGCACGGGGGCAAAGGCCAGGTCGATCGCCATCGCGACCAGCAGGCCGAGCAGCAAGGTCGCCGCGACCAGCATCAGCCCCCGCAGCCGCTGCATGCGCCGGATCCGCGCCCGCACCTGCCGGAGGCGGGCTTCGATGTCGTGGGTCGAGTGGGTGGTCATGGCGGGGACGGGTTGAATCACGGAAGCCCGCTGCCGCGGCGCAGGATCCATTCGGTGGTCAGTAGCACAAAGAAGAGGGTCAGGACGAGCCAGTGATTCCAAAGCGGGATCTCGCGGACTTCCTCGCGCGACTCCTGGTCGCCGAGGAACAGGGAGGTGAGTCCGGCGACTTCATCCGTTCCGACCACCCGGCCGCCGGAAAGGTCGGCGATGGTCTCGAGCAGGGGAAGGTTGAGGGTGGTCTCGGCCAGCTCCACCGGACCCCGCGAGCCGACCACCCGGAAGCCGGCCCGCAGTTCCTCGCTGCCGTCCTCGACGATCAGCTCGTCGGCGCGGCCGCCGGTGAGCTTGACCTCGTACTTGCCGGAATCCCCAAACGGTCCGGCCCGGCCCTCGTGAAAGCCCGCCGATCCCTCGACCGGCGCCATCCGCACGGTTTCGACCAGTGTGCCGTCGCGCCGGATCTCGGCGGACAATTCCTCCTCACCCACCGGATCGAGCGCCTCGTCGCGCAGCCGTGCGCGGAGCACCACGGTGTCGTCCGGCGTGTAGGTCAGTTGATCGGTGCCGAGCCGGGCGCGCGCCCCGCCGGCCCGCAGCACCGGCCCCGCACCCCAGCGGACGAGGTTGCCCCAGAAGCGGTGATGATAGACGTCGCCCGATCCCTCGCGCAGGCGCCAGGTGCGGTCGGTCAGCAGCAGCGCCACCTTGCCGCGGCCGGTCTGGCGGGTCACGAGCAGCGCGTTCTCGGCCTCGCGCTGACGCCGCACCGCGAGATTCTCGAGTGCCGTCTCCAAGTCCGCCCCGCCGCTCATGCTACTGGATTCCTCGTAGGCGGCGGTGAGCAGCACCTCGGCCCCCTCGCGAAGACCTCGGATCGGATGCCGCCAGCGCATCTCGGGAAACTCGGCCCAAATCTGCTCGTTCGAGACGCCGCCCGGCGACTGCTGGGTCACGGGATGGGTCGAACCGGCGGAGGTCAGGATCGGACGAAAGGCCTCGCCATCGGGATCGAAATGATGGTGATCGCCCCACTTCATCTCGACCGGCACCAGCTTCCGGCCCTCTTCCGAGGCGATCGCATGCGGCATGTGCTGGGGACCGGCGACCATCACCAGCATCGCGGCCCGCTCGGTGACGCAGCGCCCGATGATCTCCCAGGTCTCGGCGTCGATCACCCCGGGCGCGAGGTCGCCGAGGATGATCACGTCGAACTTGCGCCACTCGTCCTCGTTCTCGGGGAGCGCGGTCGCCTGCGCCTCGCCGAAGGGCCGCGCCGCCGAGGCCGGGACCGGGTCGACTTCCTGGCCCTCGATCCGGTCCGGATGGATCAGCGCCCACTGCAGGTGCACCGACTTGTCGCGCCCGTAGAAGAGGTTGCGCAGGTAGCGGAACTCCCAGCGCGGATGCTCGTCGACCAGCAGCACGTTGGTCCGCGCGTCGGTGATCGAGGTTTCGAAATCCCACGCGTTGTTGTCGTCGAAACGCTCGCCCTCGAGCCCGACGATCTCGACCCGGAAGTCGCCCACGCCGCCCTCCGGCACTTGCGCGAAGCGCAGCTCCTCTCGATGATGGTCCTGCGGGATCGGGATCTCCCGTTCATCAAGCAGCTCGTCGGCCCGCAGCAGCCGCACGGTTGCCTTCTTGCCCTTGTAGCCGTCGAACTTCAGCTCCGCCTTCACCCGCATCCGGTCGCCGAGGTGGATGGCCTCCGGCGCGGCCACCGACAGAATGGCGGCATCCTTCGGCGGTTCCGCGCTGCCGACCGCAAGCACGCCCACCGGCGCGTCGAGGATCCCGAAACGCCGGGCCACGTCCTCGACCCGGCCGGGGCGGTTGTGGCGGCCGTCGGTCACCAGCACCACGCCGCCGAGCTCGTCCGGCGCCACCTGATCGAGCACGGTGCCGAGGGCGGCGGCGAGGTCGGTCGACTGGCGCCAGCCGCCGTCTTCGCCCCCTTCCGCCGCCACGCTCCGCGCCGCCCGCAGCGTGCGGACCCGAGCATCCTTCGACAGGGTCTCGATCAACTCCACACCCGCCAGGGCTTCCTCGCCGAGAGCGATGCGGGATTTTTTGGTCCCATCATCGACCAGATGCATCGATGCCGAGTCGTCAATGACCACCACGATCTCGCGGTCGATCTCGCGCTCGATCGTGCGCACCCAGGTCGGCTCGAGGACGACCCAGACCAGCACGGCGAGCGCCGCCAGACGCAGACCGAGCAACAGCCTCGCCCGGCCCTCGGCAATCGCCCGCTGCTCGTAGCGGTAGAGCCAGAGAATGAGCCCGACCGATGCGGCAATGCCGAGCGCCACCAGCGCCAGCGGCCAGTCGGGCGCCAGGCGCACCCAGTTGGAAAGCCCTAACAAAACACCCCAGGTGACGAGGCCGGTGAGCAGGGTGGCGACCAACGGCCTCATCGTCCGCCTCCTTCCCACACCGTGTTCTCGCCGAACTCGAGCCGCACGTCCTCGGCCGTCCGGCGCGACTTCGACACCCAGCGGGCCAGCACGCTTTCCAGCAGGAAAAACCCAAAAGCCGCCACCGCGAGCACCCGCCAGATCCCCCGGCCGAAGCCCTTGCCCTGCAGCACGGCGAGGGTGTCGGCGACGGATTCCGGACGCACCAGGTCGACATGCGCACGAATCATCTCGAGGTCATCCGCCCGCATCGTTTCGAAGCCGCTCTCCTCCGGACTCGAGGTCACCGCGACCGGCAGCGTGCCGCCCTCCCAGTCCGGCAACCAGTCGGCACCGGCCTCCCCCATCTCGACCTGATAGATTCCCGGCACGGCCGCGCCATCGATGGTCAGCATGCGGCCGCGTCCCACCGTCTCGATCCGCGCGCTGCGCGGGTTTCCGCGCGGGTCCTGCGCCTTCAACACCGGCCCGGTGTCGCCGGAATCGGGACGCAAGGCCGTGGCAGGCACGATGCTGCGTGTACCACCCGGCGGGGTCCAGAAGACCCGCGCCCTCGCCTGTCCTCCCCTTTCCACGAACCCGGCGCGGAACTCCACCGGCTTCCCGGCCTCGAGCTTCACCTCAAGCCCCTTGTCCTCGTCCTTGCGCCAAACGATCGACTCGTCATCGACTTCCAGCCGCAGCTCGGTGTCGGCATCCGCGTGAAAAGCGTAGGTCCCGGTGACCGGCGGGACCAGGCCGCCGGACCATTCGATCTCGAAGGCATCCCGGTCGACGCGCTTTCCCGGTGCTTCGAACTTCCAGTCGAAATCAATCGCCGGATCGATCCGCTCGAAGACGAACTGGCGGTTGCTGCGGGTGAAATAGCGCCCCGTGAGCCCGCCACGCGACTCCCCGAGCAGCACCTGCGGACTCCACGACGAGGCCACGTTGAGCCCGACGCCGCCCCCGGCGGCCCAGGTGACCAGCTCGTGCACCAGCGGCACGAAGGAGCGCTTGCCCGGCAGGTCGCCGGCCCGGGCATCGAGGGCGCAGCACACCAGCAAACTACGACCATTGCCGTAGTTGCGCGAGGCGAGAAGCACGTCGCCGTTGGCCAGCGAGGCACCCGGTGCCCCGCCCGGCGTGGCATCACCGGTGCTGCGCCAGCGGAAGACCCGCGACCCGTCGAGGTCCGAGCCCTCGCGGAACAGCTCCAGCGACTCGTGGATGAAGGTCGCGGAGGCGGGCGAGACCCCGTCCTGCGAGACCTTCTCCCCTTCCAGCTTCATCGGCAGGACCGGACCGGCGAGGCCCTCCCAGGCATTGTAGAAGTCCGGCTCGACCTTGGGGCCCGCCACGACGATCAGTCCGGCGCCGTCCGCCACCCGCCGCTCGACCGCCGTGGCCAGCGCCGACGGCAGACGCGGCACGTCGGCCAGCACGATCACGTCGCGGCCTTCCAGGTCCTCTTCGCGCAGGCTTCCGGCCGGGATCACCTCGGGGTCCATCAGGTATTTTCCGTCCCCGTCTCCCCGCGCACTGCCCGGTGCCAGCGCCAGAGCCATGTAGCCGCTCGCCCGCTCGAAGAAGTCGCCCGCCCGGTTGCCGTCGACCAGCAGCACCGGAAGCCTTTCCCGCACCGCCACCACCCGCTCGATCACGTCGTCGACGGCCAGGTCGTCCTTCACCGAGATCCGCGCGGCAACCGTCGCCGGACCGGGCTGCTCGAACGGATGACGGAAGACGATCGTCTCGGTCTGGCCGGGGACCAGCATGCCGACCGCCTGTCGCCCAACCTCTTCACCATCGATCACCAACTCGATCCCGCCCGGCGTCACCGCATCGGTGCCGGTGTTGGCCACGCGGACCCGCACGGTCACCGGCCGGTCGGTGCCCACCACCTCGCGGGAGAAGTCGAGGCCGGTGAGGGCCAGGTTGCGGAACGCCTCGGGGGCTCCGAAGTTCCGCAGGATCAGCTTCGGCTTCGTCGGCAGGCCGTCCCAGGCGGCCTCGAGCGAGTCCCATGCGCCCGGATTCTCCAGCCTCCAGCCGTGGCGCTGCGAGTCGGTGAAAACCACGATCTCCTTCGAGGCGTTGTTGCCCTCGGCGAGGGCCAGCGTCGCCACGCCGAGCGCCTCGTGGGCGCGGAAGGTGCCGCCCACCGGCTTGAGCTGCTCGAGCACACCGAGGACATCGGCGCGGTGGGTCAGCGGCGCCGCCGTCACCGCCTGCGGTGCCGGACCTCCGAGAACCACGGTGAATGCCGTACCTCGCGGCGCTTCCCGCACCAGTTCGCGCGCCTCGTTCAGCGCCGACTCGAAGACGCTGCGTCCGCCCCGCGTCAGCTCCATCGAGGACGACGCGTCGATCACCAGGGCCACGTCGCGGCGACCGCTGGCCTCGAAGCGTTTCAGGTTCAGGTGTTTCTCGAACCACACCAGGCCGGCGGCGATCAGCAGGACCACGACCGCAGCAAGCCGCAGCATCCAGCGCCAGCGCCTGTTGCCGATCACGAAGGACCCTCCCAGCACCGCGATACCCAGCAGCGCGGCCGGCAGCACGAACATCCACGGCACATTGGAATCCGGCGGCACGAAGGGCCGTGCGACCGCCAGCGCGACCAGCGCCAGCAGCAGGCAGCGGGCGGCCATCAGCAGCAGATCCTCCCACTCCATCTTGCGCCGGCGCACCGCGACCGTGTCGAAGAGAAATCGCATCGCGCCCCAGTCGATCGGCTTGGCCGCCTGCTTGCGCACCAGATGGATGAGCACCGGGATGGCCACCCCGGCCAGCCCCAGCAACATCCATGGACTCAGGAACAGCATCTAACGTCGCCCTCCGAAATATCTCAGCAAGGTGTCCTGCAGCGGCACCCTGGTGTTCACCGCCACGTAGTCGGCCCGCATCTTGCCGCAGGCGCCCTCGATCTTCCGGATGAATCCCCGCAGCCGCTCGAGGTAGGCGGCGCGCACCGCCTGCGGGTCGATCCGCAGCATCTCCTCGACGCCCTCGAGGTCTCGGAAGCGCTGGAACTTCTTGTAGGGAAAGGTCAGCTCCTCCTCGGCGAGCAGGTGGAAGACGACCAGCTCGTGCTGGCGGAAATCGAAGTGGTGCAGCGCCTCGACCAGTTCGTCCGGATCATCAAAGAGGTCGCTGATCAGGATCACCAGGCCCCGGCGTGGGATCTTCTCGGCCACCTCGTGAAGCACCGGCCCGACCGCCGTATCCATGCCTGGATCGGTCGCGTGGAGTTCCTCGAGGATCCGCCGCACCTGGCTCGGTCGGCTCTGTGTCCGCAGCCGGGCGCGGATCGTCGCATCGAAGGTCACCAGCCCGGCCCCGTCGCCCTGCTTGACGAAGAAGTAGGCCAAGGCCGCGGCAAGGTGGCGCGCATACTCGAACTTCGACAGCGCCGTTCCGCCCAGCGTGCTCGCATGGTCGCCGGTGAAGCGCATCGAGCCCGAGACGTCCACCGCGAGGGTCGCCCGCAGGTTGGTTTCCTCGATATACTGGCGGATCACGTTGCGGTCGCTCTTCGCCATCACCCGCCAGTCGAGGTTCCGCGGGTCGTCGCCCGGGGCATACTCTCGGTGCTCGGCGAACTCCACCGACGCCCCCTTGTCCGGCGAGACGTGGCGCCCGCTCAGGGTCCCCTGCTTGCGCTTGCGCGCATACCACTCGAGCCGTTGCAACACCCCCATCGTCTCCGGAGGGAGCAGCCGCATGCACTCGGGCATCTTGAGGTCGGACATGGGTTCGTCGAAAAAGATTGAAGGGGGGGTGTTAGAAAGACTTTGGCAGGTCAGCCTTTTGCAAGGACGGGGAAGGGTCACCGGCAGATTTCTCGGGTTCCGCCTGAGGGTTCTCGGCACCGCGGTCCATCTGCCTTCCGATGATCGTGTAGGATGACTCCGTCTGCACGACGGTCGTTCCACGTGGACCAATCGGGATGAAGATGACTTCGTAATCGTCGAGAAACTCCCGGGTGAGAACGCTCATCTCGGTTCTCCTCTCGAACGCCCCCCAACTCACCGGCGCATCTTCCTCCCACCTGAGAAAGCATTCAAAATCGCGGGGGTCTCGTCCCGCCGTCAGGACGAGGTAGCCGCTGCCGGCCTTCCATACCCGCACGAGATACAAAACTCCTCCGTTATCGTGAATCGACATCTGGACGGGTTCAGAAAATGCCTCGGTAAACTTCTCCACCGCGAACCGGTCCTTTTGCAGGAAGAAGTCCAGCGATCTCTCCTCTGCCGGAACCATTCCCATGTAATTCGCAAATCTCGGGAAAACGGTGCACACACGAACGTGCACTTCAAAGTTTCGCATGGCGATCCGGTAGGCGGCCACCGCGGCGACCATCAGGCACAAGAGCACCAGGATGGGCCATCGCCACGACCGGAGCTTCGCGAGGAAAGTCATGGATGTCGGATGGGAGTTGGACTCAACCGCGGATCGGATCAAACCGCGATCTCCTCCATCGGCACGACCTCCTTGACGAGGCGGTCGATGATCTCGTCGCTGGTCACTCCCGCCGCCTCGGCATTGAAGGTCGTCAGCACCCGGTGGCGCAGCACCGGCCGGGCCACCGCCGCGACGTCGCCGGTAGTGGCGTGGAAGCGCCCGCGCAGGACCGCATGGGCCTTGGCCGCGGTGACCAGGCTGATCCCGGCCCGCGGACCCGCGCCCCAGCCCACCATTTCCCGCACGAAGTCCGGCGCCTCGCCCTCCTTTGGGCGGGTCGCCCGGGCGAGCCTGGCGGCGAAGTCGATCACGTGGTCGCCCACCGGCACGCGTTTCACCACTTCCTGCAGGCGGATGATTTCCTCGGCATTCATCCGCGGCTGCACCTCGCTGCTGCCGGGGCTGGTGACCCGGCGGATGATCTCGCGCTCCTCGTCGCCGCTCGGGTAGTCGACCACGATATTGAAGAGAAAGCGGTCGAGCTGCGCCTCGGGCAGCGGGTAGGTGCCCTCCTGCTCGATCGGGTTCTGCGTCGCCAGCACGAAGAAGGGCTGCGGCAACGGCAGGCTCTTGTCGCCCACCGTGACCTGCTGCTCCTGCATCGCCTCGAGCAAGGCGGCCTGCGTCTTCGGCGGGGTCCGGTTGATCTCGTCGGCCAGCACCAGGTTGGAAAACAGCGGGCCGTGGACGAAATGGAACCCGCGATGGCCGGTCTCGGGGTCGACCTCGAGCACGTCGGTGCCGGTGATGTCCGCCGGCATCAGGTCCGGCGTGAACTGGATGCGCTTGAAACCCAGGTCCAGCGAACGGGAAAGCGTCGAGACCAGCAGCGTCTTCGCCAGCCCCGGCACCCCGACCAGCAGCGCGTGCCCCCGGCAGAAGATGGCCATCAGCGCCTGCTCGACCACCTGTTCCTGGCCCACGATGACCTGGCCGATCTCGGCCTTCATCGTCTGATACGTTTCGTGGAGCTTCTCCACCGCTTCGCGATCACCACTCATGACCCAAGCGCTACACGACAGGCGTAAATCATCTTACACCTGAGTTTCGGAGATGATTGCTCCGGTCGGCTCCTGTCACGAACCTTCCGACCGGGCGCGGACCGGAGTCGACAGCCCGGACCGGGTGAAATAGACATCCGGGAGATGGCAACCGCATCCACCCAACCCCGAGTCACCCTCCTCACCATCATGATGGCGATGGTTCTCCCGTCGGCGACCGCCTTCACGCCCAACTACGACGAGTCGAAGGTCCCGGATTACACGCTGCCGGATTCGCTCGTCGTGGCCGGAAAGGAGGCGACCGACTCCGCCGCGTGGGAGAAAGAAGTGCGCCCGGCCACCCTCGCCCTTTTCCAACGGGACATGTTCGGCCGGGTGCCGGTGCCGACGCAACCCCTGAACCCGTCGGTCTCGCTGGAAAGCGAGGTGGCCGACGCCTGCGGCGGAAAGGCGGTCCGCCGGGAGTACCTGCTCCGCTTCTCGCACCGCAACAGCCCGTCGATCCGCCTGCTGGTTTACCTGCCCAAGGGCCAAGACAAGGTGCCCGCGTTCATGGGTCTGAACTTCCGCGGCAACCAGATCGTCGAGGACGACCCCCGCATCGCCCTGGAGACCGGTTTCGTGCTCGGAGGAAAAAAGACCGGCGACAACACCGCCTTCGCCGAAAAGAACCGCGGCACCGGCAAGGAGCGCTGGCCGGTGGATACGATTGTCGGTCGCGGCTACGCGCTGGTGACCGCCTGCTGCGGGAACATCGATCCGGATTACGACGATGGCTTCGAAAACGGCGTGCACGCGATGTTTCCCAAGCCGAAGGCGGAGGGATGGGGAACCATCTCCGCCTGGGCCTGGGGCCTGAGCCAGATGCTCACCGCGGTGGGGGAGGAAATCGCCGAGATCGATGCGGCACGGGTGGCGGTGATCGGACACTCGCGCCTCGGCAAGACCGCGCTGTGGGCCGGGGCGACCGACCCCCGCTTCGCCATCGCCATTTCCAACAACTCCGGCTGCGGCGGCGCGGCCCTGAGCCGGCGCGCCTTCGGTGAAACCGTGGCCCGCATCAACAACAGCTTCCCGCACTGGTTCAACGCGAACTTCAAGAACTACAACGGGAACGAAGCCGCGCTGCCGGTCGACCAGCACCAGCTCGTCGCGCTCATCGCCCCTCGTCCCGTCTATGTCGCCAGCGCCACCGGCGACCAGTGGGCCGATCCCCGCGGCGAGTTCCTGTCCCTTTTGAATGCGGTGCCGGTCTATCAACTCTACGACGACCAGCCCTTCGGCGGCGTGACCACCATGCCCGCGCCCGGCAAGAGCGTGGGCCACCGGATGGGCTACCACCTTCGCGAGGGCAAACACAACATCACTCCCGAGGACTGGGCCCACTACCTCGACTTCGCGGATCGGTGGCTGAAGAAGTAGGCGGGCTGCCGCCCGGTGGGGGAGCGACACCAGCGCGCCTCACGATGGGGCGGCAGCGGGGGTGGCCGTGGCTTCCAGCCCCGTCGCCCCTCCCTTCATTCAACATGGCGACGGGCCTGGAAGGCCCGGCCACGCTACAGCAGCGCGTCGAGAATGAGATTGGTCGACTCGATGATGCGCTGGTCGCGCGGCCGCAGGTCCGGGGCGAAGGGCTTGCCGGTGAGGTGCTGAAGTCCCTGGATGTAACGCACCGCAATCTCGGCGGCCTCGTCCCCGGAAAACTGCTGCGCCTTCTCCTTCACCAGGCCGCGGGCGAACTCCTTGGAGAACGACACCGGCTTGCCGTCGCGGGTCACCAGTTCGCCGTCGTCGCCCACCTTCCAGAAGCGCGACGAGTCCATGGTGTAAACCTCGTCCGCCACGACGATCCGGCCGTCGGCATTGACCCCGTGCTCGGTCTTGGTGTCGACCAGCACCATCCCCTTTTCCAAGAGATACTGCGAAACCACCCCGAAGGCCATCAGCGAGGCATTGCGGATCTGCGTGTACTGCTCCGCGGTGCAAACGCCGTGCTCCACCAGGTACGCCGCATCCACGGTGCGGTCGACCGCCTCCTTGGTGCTGGGCGTGTCCATCAGGTAGGGCAGCGGACCGTTGGGCACGAGTTCGGCGACCTTCAGGCGATGGCCGGCATAGTGCATGACCTCGAGGCCCTCCTCCTTCGCCCTGAGCCAGTGCTGATAGAGCGAGGTCGAGGTCGAGCTTTCCGCCATGTAGCGCCGGACGACGTTCTCGACCTTCACGATCTCGAGGTTTTCGGCGGGAATCACGGTCGAGGACGGGGCGAGGCCCGCCACCTCGAACTGCGAGGACCCGAGGACGTCGCGGACGAGCCGCAGCATGTGGTCGTGGTTGATGGCCAGCACCTGGTCCTTGAACGGGATCGAGCCGCGGTTGACGTCGTGGGTCGAGATCCGGTTGTTGCGGAACATCAGGCGGACCGGCTTGCCGGATGGCGTCTTGAGCGTCTCGCCGAACACCGAGTCGGAGACCTTGCCCTTGAGCACGGTGCAGCCCTCCAGCCGCGGCAGCTCGCCGTCGTCGATCAACTCCCGGACCGACCGCCCCGAATTCACGGCCGCTCCATGAGCCGCCACCAGTTCCCGGATCTCCTTGTCGTTCAGCATGGGAAAATGCGCCGTCGCGGCTCCAGAGCTACCGCGAGATCACGACGGCGAATAGCCGAATCTGACGGAGATCGGTTTCCGGCCCCCGGTCGTGGTGACGACGGGAGGCCACCGGATTGTCCCGACGCCCGCTACTCCGTTGCAGCCGCCGGAGGCAGCTCGGGCAGTTTCATCTCCTCGAACCAAAAGGCCTTGTAGGACTTGATCTGCTCGATCTTGTGGCCCCAGCGGAGGAAGCCGTTGGTGGCGAGCAGGACCTTGCCGTCGGCGAAGTGCTCGCGGTCCTCGTCCTGGATGGTCACCCCCCAGGGCACGTTGGAATTGCGACCGCTGCCGCCCTGAATCGTGGCGAGACCCTTCCGGCGGTTGGGCAGGTAGTCACCGTCGATCCAGACATCCGAGCCGCCGCCGGCGTTGTAGTGCGAGCGGCCGCCGACCAGCAGGCGGTAGGCGTAGCCGTCGCGCATGGGCGGCAGCTCGATCTCCGCGCGCATCAGCAGCGCCTCCTGGTCCCAGAAGGTGTTGACCGGGTTGCCGCAGCCGCAGAAGTGGTGCTCACCGACGCAGGTGCCGACGGGTTCCGGCTTGCCGTCGTTATTGGCGAAGGGCGCGCGGCCGGTCTTCCAGCCGGGTGCGGATTTCGGGTCGAAGGCGGTCGTGAACCAGTCCTTCGAGCCCTCCGGCACGGTCACCTCGCGGAAGCGGTGGCCGTTCTCCCAGAGCTTTTTCTCGGGTGGGTCGAAGGTGATGTAGTCCCACACGATCGCGTCGCGCGCCGGCCCGTGGAGTTTCCAGTCGTAGTCATGGATGTCGGCCTTGCGGTAGAGGTCCACCAACCCGTCGATCGCGCGGCCCGGCTGGCGGGAGGAGATCTCCCGCTCGAGGTTTTGGCGGTTGGCCTCGATGTACTCGGGGATCAGGCGGTTCTTGATGGTCGGTTCGATCGCCTTGCGAAGTTTCGGGCCGAAGTTCGAGGGGTCGGCATTGAGGAAGATTTTCTCATGCGGCAGCGCCTCGTCGGGGCTGCGCTTGCGAGCGAGCTCGTAGAGCACGTCGTAGCCGCCGGGGACCTGCGCCAGGTCGCGGGCCAGGTTCTCGAGCAGCAGGTCGATGTTGCCGGTGAGATCCTGGCCGCCGGGCTCGACAAGCTCCTCGGGAAACTTGACGTACGATTCGCCCAGTACCTGCATGGCAAACTCCCGGATCTCCGGGGAGGCCTGCTGGAGCTCCTGGGTGATGCCGCCCAAGGGGCCGCGGTCACCAAGCCGGTCGCTGGTCTGGAGAACCTCGCTGACTTTGGTCAGGAAGGGTTTGGCGTGATCCGGGTCGGACGCGAGCGGCGTGAGCCCCTGCATGGCGGCCTGGCGAAGCCACCAGTCGGAGTGATCCAGCCACGCGAGCATGCGATCGAAGTGAGGGGAGATCTGCTCCGGTGTGGCACGGCCCATCGCCTGCAGGGCACCCATGGTCACCCACCACGACTCATCCGGGTTGTCGATGATGGCACCGATCAGGCGGACGATCTCGGGCGTGAACTGCTCCTCCGGAAAACCCTGGCTTTTCTTGTCGCTGCTGTTGATGGCATCGAGGGCCGTCCGGCGGGCCCGCGGATCGCTGGACTTCAAGAGTTGGGGAATGAGTTGGTAGCGCTTGAAATTGTTGATGGTCCCCGCGGCGATCGCCCGGATGCCGTGCTCGAAATGGTAGGCGTACATGAGGACGACCTCGTCGCTCACATCGGGATCGCGCAGGCGGGCCAGCACCGGCTTGGAGGCATCCGTGGGCAGTTGTTCCCCGGAAACGTCCTGCCGTTTGCCGGGCAGGTACTCGCCGGGAGTCAGCGAGAGGAAGATCTTGTCGGCCTCGTTGCCCCAGGGGAGGTCGGGGATGGCGTGGGTGTGCGAGTACTTCGATGGCGGCGCGCCGTGCAACCGCAGCGCCTTGCGCGGCAGCGTGTAGATCAGCGGGATGTAGGCACCCCAGCCGCGTCCCTCGATGCCGGTGTCGGTGTAGCCCACATTCCAGTCGCTGACCCAGCCGAAGACGCCCTGGTGGGTGCGGGCCAGCTCGTACATCCACAGTCGCTCGTCCATGAACGAGCGGTAGGGCTCGGGGCGCTTCTCGCGGACGAGCCCCATCGCGCGGCCCTTCCACAGCTCGCCGATGCCACCGCCGGTGTGGCCGTGGAACAGCCACGAGGTGTTGTAGAAGGCCTTGTTGCCGCAGATGTCGCGGGCCTTGGCGTAGACCGACTCTTCCCCGTCGGGATGAAGGTTGGCGGCCGCCTGCATGGTGAAGGCGAGGCCCTCGGTCTTGCCGTTGGCGGTGAAGCCACCCTCGGGCAGGTGGTCGCCGTAGGCCACGTTGCCGTGCCCGGCGAAGCGGTAAACGTGGAGCAACGAGGTCTGCAGCGTGTGCTCGTCGACCTCGACCCCGCACTCCCGAGCCATCAGCAGGAAGGTCGCCGCATGCAGGCCGGCGGCATTCAAATGGCCGCCGCCCATGTAGCCGTAGTTGGCGCTACCGCGGCCCATCCACGAACCGTTGTAGATGGTGCGCGACAGGGAATCCGCGGTGTCCTTGATGATGGGCAGCACGGACTCGTCGCCGGTGCGCAGGTAGTACTCACAGAAGCCGGGCCCGGTGTAGCCGGCGAACCAGGGATAGGTCTCGCGCCCCTCGGCCGGCTTCTTGTAGTTCTCGACGAAGGTCTTCATCCAGCCGCGGACGACCTCGAGATCCTTCTCCTCCCCGGTCGAGAGCATGAACAGCACGGCACCGTTGAGGCCCATCTCGGCGGAGTCGATGTGGGCGGCCAGGGCCTCGGCGTGGTTGCGGATGATCTTGTCGGTCTTCTCGCAATCCACCGGCCAGGTCTCGCTGTAGGCCCCGAGTGCGGGGATCTTCACGATCACCTCCCGCGCGGTGGCGTCCGGGCCGTCCTTGACCATCATCTTCATCACGCCGTCCGCGGCCTCGGCCTCGGTGATCCAGTTGCCGAGCAGCACCCGGGGATCCTCCTCCTTGAGCACCTTGCCGTTGACGCTCTCGATGATCTGCCCCGGTTTGAGTTCGCCGGTGGCCGCCGCCGGGGATCCTTCCTCGATATTGACGATGTGCATCGTGAAGGCGGGCTGGCGCAGTTCCAAGCCGATGCCGGTGGGTCCGAAGTGGCTGATCTTGTAGCGGGCCCCGCCCGGATCGGGCCACATGTGGAACTGCGGCTCCCCCTTGTAGTAGTCGTCGGCCGTCGCGAGGGACGTCGCCGCGAGGGCCGCCGCTGCCATTCCCAGCACGAGCCGCCGGGCACCAGGTTTCATCGTCGTTGCGATCATGATCGTGGGCTTGAAAGGGAGATCCGACGCGCATCGGGCGCCGACCATCCCGCAGACCTACCGGAACGGAGCAGCCTCCTTTCAAAAAACTTCCGTTGCGGCGTTTCGTTGACACGAAATCCGGGGATTCCGGCAAGCGAAGGCGCATTGCAGCCTCCGGGCACCCGTCGGGGGAGATTTCACCCACCAGTCTGCCTACTCGACCAACCCCGCCATCTTCTCCGCGAGTTCCTTCAGGCTCTTCGGCCATTCGTTGATCGGGACCGGTTTCGCGCCCGGGATCTTCGGCTCGGTGATGCCCTCGACCAGCGCGGGTGAGGGCTGCGCGTAGAGGAAGGGCACCTGATCCATCCCGTAGGTGCCCGGCAGGCTCTTCGCGTAGATCTCCATCTCGGCCGCGTACTCGGCGGGGTTCTCGCCGATGTTTGCATCCGACGGAATCCAGATCACGCCGGCGACGCCCATCGGGGTCATCGGGCTGACGCACCAGTTGTAGGCGTAGGTCGGGATGGTGTCGCGGGCGACGGCTCCGCTGGTTCCCGCCTCGGGGAAGGCCGGACCGCGGAGCGGGGCCTTCGACAGATCAGCCCCCTTTTCGCCGAGATCGATGATGGTCGAAACGAAGGCCTTCACCTCGTCGACGTGCCGGGCCGCCGCCTTCTTCGCCACCCCGCTGTTGGGGAACTGCAGAAAAAGTTCGTCCAGCCGCGCCTCGAAGGCGGGCTGCTTGACGTCCTTGACGCCCTGGAACGAGGTCCACGACAGCGGCGAGGCCAGCTCCCGGGAACGCCCGGTCCGACCGGCCGACATGGTGATGAACCCCTGCGGCACTCCCTTCCGGTCGAGTGCCTTGGCGAAATGATAGGCGAAGGAACCCACCCCGGCGCCCTCCTTCGAGTAGTCCGCCGCCTCCCATGAGGAACGGTACTTGCCGCCACCGGTCTCGAAGCTCCGCTTCCGCGGGGTGGTGGAAGTGCTGGCCTTGGTCTTCTTGCGGAACTCGCGGACGAGCGGCAGCGGCTCGGGCCGCTTGGCTTCCTTGTCCCGGAGGTTGAAGGGCCAGTCGGAGGTCAGCAGCGGGCTGCCGGTCAGGTACCACACGTCGCCGACGAGGATGTTGTTCACCGTCCGGCTGCGGTCGTGGCTCGAAACCGCCTCGAGGGTGATCGGCCCGGCGGATGCCTTGAGCGGCGGAAACTCGACCGACCACTGCTGCAGTTCGTTGGCGACCGCCTTGCGGGTCACCCCGCCGAGCGTCACGGTGACCTCCACGCCCTCGTTCGCGTGGCCCCACACCGGGATGGTCTGGTCGCGCTGGATCACGGCCCCGTCGCGATAGAATTCAAGGACCTGGAAGATCGGGTAGTCCGGATCGGTGTAGCGGGCATACTTCGCCTCCTCGGCCGCGGCCTTGGCGGGATCGTCCTCCTCGAAGATCAGCTTGCCGTCGATCGCGGCGAAGGGCGTCGCCGGCAGGCCGGCCTTGTTGTAGAGGTTCGAGTTCACGGGCACCGCGTTGTAGGCGTACTGGACGCCCACCGGTTCCGGCACGTTTTTCGATTTCACCACCACCGTGTCGCCGACGATGGTCGCCTCGGCCGCGTGCCACTTCTTGTCGGCCCCGCAGACGCGGAAATGATTGAGCTTTTCGCCGGGCGTCGGGCGGGCCGGCTCGACGTACTTCCCTTCCTCACGATAGTCCGCCGCCATCCCCTTGCTGCCGACCATCAGGCCGCCGAAGAGGCTGCCCTTTTCGAAGGAAACCACCACCTGGTCGCCCTCGACTTCGTAGCCCTGATAGATCGGGCCGGTGAAGGGGATGTCCTTTCCATAGTCCTTCGCCAGCGCCCAGCGCGCCATCCGCATGCCGGGGTGGAGCTTTTCCCAGTAGTGGATCCCCTGCGGTCGCGCCGAGTTGAGATCGGTCTGCACCACCATGCCGACGTTTTCCCGGTTGTTGATGAAGAACAGGTGCTGGGCCTGGCGGATGTCGGCGAAGCCGACATTGTTCGGGTCCGGCGCGCCGTAGGCCTGCATCTGCGTGAAGTAGAAGGGCATGTCGGGCATGCCCCAGGCATCGCGCCAGCCATGGACGAGCGCCTCCATCCGCGCGGCATAGATCCGACCGTCGCCACTGTTGCTCGTCCCCTGGCACCAGATCGCGCCGCGGATGGCATAGGGGATCACCGGGTTGATCTTGCCGTTGAAAAACTGCGACGGCCCGCGCCACATCCCGGCGATGCCGGGAAGATTGGGTCGCTGCGGCACCTTGCCTCCGGCCTCGGAAATGCGGCCGGCTTCCTCCTGCCACGCGGCGAGGTCCTCGTAGTATTTTGCAAACGCCTGGCGGCCCTGCTCAAGCAGCGGATCGGCGTCGTGGATCAGGTCCTCGTCGCCCTCGAGATCCGGATGCTCCTCGATCGCCTGACGCTGGGTGAAGGCTTCGATCCGCGTGTTGCTGTGGGCGCTGAGCAGGATGCCCACCGGGACGTCGAGTTCCTGGTAAAGCGAGTGAGCGAAGGCCAGCGACAGGGCGGAGAAACTGCCGGCACCCTGGATCGTCTTCCATCCTTCCGCCGAGGTCGCCCGCTTCTGCGGGTAGAGCGCGGAAACCGTCTCGATGCTGATCTCGCGGATCGGGATGTCCGTTTCGGAGCCGGCGAGTTCACGGACCAGCTCATTCACCATGCTCTTGCCGGCGGTCCAGACCATGTTCGACTGGCCCGATGAGAACCAGACCTCGCCGACCAGCACGTCGCTCAGTTCGATCGACTGCCCCTTGTTGTTGGCGACCTTGAAACCCCGCCCCTCCTTGGAGGCCTGCAGCGGGTCCAGCTCGAGTTTCCAGTCCCCCTGCGCGTCGGCTTCGGCGGTCTTCGTCTGGCCGGCGAACTCGACGGTCACCTTGCTCCCCGGCGCATCGAATCCCCAGACCGGCACCTTGGCCTCGCGCTGGAGGATCATGTGGTCGGTGAAGGGAACCGCGAGTTCCAGTCGGGATTCGGCGGCGGAAATGCCGACTCCCAGGGAAAGGGTCAGCAGCAGGGAAGCAAGCGAGGTTTTCATGGATGGTCGGATCAACCTCGATACATACCGTCGGGCGGGAGAATCCTTTCCGGAACCCGCTTCCGAATCAGTCGGATTTCGTTCGCCTGGCGATCCGGGGTCTAGTCCTTGAACTTGTTCTTCAAGGGGCGGGTGATGATGTATTCCTTTTCCACCGAGCCGTCGCTCTTGGTGATCTTGCGCCGGGTGAGGCAGCCGGAGGTGAACGCCGCGAACAAAAGGCAACAAAGGACCCATGACCCGTATCTCATCGCACAATCATGGGAACCGGGCGGCTTGCTGTCGATGCCGCATCGCCACTCTGCGGAAACCGGGCCTCCGGCCGATCCCCTTGTCGTCCGGGGAAAAGAAAAGGCCGCACCCCTTTCGGAGGTGCGGCCTGGAACAATCCTTGCGATGCCTCAGAAACTGAAGAGCGCCCCGAGGGTCGCGCCGAAGACCGGATCCTGGCCGCTGGTCGCGGTTGAAAGACCACTGGTCAAGGTGATCGCATCGGTGACGGCGTAGTCGAAGTCGACACCGAAGAGGAACCAGTCCTGCTTCACGCTCCGGCCGGCCAGGTTGAACGGCCCGAGGCCGAGCACGGTACCGGTGGTGCGGGCATCGCTGTCATCGAATCGATGAACCCCTTCGGCACGAACACGGACCAAACCTTTCTCCTGCAGCACGGGGCGGGCGGCGGTCAGGCCGTAGCGCAGCTGGTGGATCGTCTGGCTCTGGCTGTTGAAGGTCGCCGGGAATCCGCCACCCACTTCGGTGTAGGCATCGGACTCGGTGCGGGTCACGGTGTACTCGAGCTTGGGCGAGATGCCGAAGCCAAGGAGCTGTGCCGCGTCCAGCCAGTCGGCGCGCAGGCGCAGCGCACTCGAGGTGACGTCCGTCTTGCCGAAGGAGGTGTTGATGAGGCCACCGTTGAAATAGTTGCGATCGACGTCCGCATCCCAGGAGCCGTAGGCACCGGTCAGGGTGAAGATGAACGGCGTGTCGGTTGCCCGGAAGCTGAGTTCCCCGAGGACGTACTGGCCATCCAGTTCCGTCTCGCCGCCAAGGAGCAGGTCCTGGCTCACCCAGCTTTGTCCGACGCCGAGCCCGGCCACGAGTTGCTGGTCGAACAAATCGATGGCGCCGCCGACCTCGGCGAGTGTCGAATCCGAATCGTAGCGATCATTGCGGGCGAAGTCCCCGGTGATCCAGGCGTGGCGGTCCGCCCCGCGCATCTGCAGCGGCACGTGGTGTGCGCCGTGAAGGGTCATGTTCAGCAGGTTGTAGCTGAGCGGACCCGGCTGGGCACCGGCCTGCAAGGTGGGAATGAACTGGGCGGGATTGATCGCGCCACTTCCGGCGCGGGCGATGTAGCCGGGACCTTCGAAGACCGGCTCGAAGTCACCGGGAGGATCCACTTCATCCACCTCCACGGGATAATTGTCCGGCGAGCCGAAGCGGCCGACGATGACGGTTCCGTCCTCGCTGATGGCGTCGGCGGTCTGGAAGAACACGTCGCCGACCTCTGCCCCGCTGTCCGCGAGCCATTCGTTGATGGTGCGGGGACCCGCCTCTTCGTCGAAGACCCAGGCACCCAAAGCCTGGAACGGCGGGTCGACCGGCTCGTCCGCCGCCGTCAGCGCCGTGCCTACGAAGACCTGGCGCTTCCCCCTGAAGCCGCTGCCGACGACCCGACCCGTGTTGCTGACACCACTGGCATATCCACCGACGACCGGGATCTCGGTGAGTGCTCCGTCGGCAACCGTGAAAAGATAGGGACGGTTCAGGCCGACCCACCCATCATCGTCATACTGCGAACCCACGATGTAGGCTCCATTGCGGCTGATATCGGTGGCGAAAGACTCGATGAAGGATGCCTCCGAAGCGAGCAGCGGAATGGCATTTGCCTGGGGTGACCCGGGGCCGCCGAGGTCCCAGTAGACCGACCGGGAAACGGGGCCGGCCTGCAGCGCATTGAGGTTCGCGCCCCCATTCAGGAAGTTCCTCTGGGAACCCACGGCTCGCGTCCCGGCGCCGTCCATGGCAGTCACCGTGAGGTCCGCCCCGTAGCTGACACCCGGCAGCGCGCCAAGGGGGGTGCCCGTGCCGAGCAGGCCACCGCTGGCCGCCCCCTGCCACCAGGTCGCCACCCCCGGCCCGAGGACGTTCACGGAGATCGGGTCGTCCGTCACGAACTGCGGGGCGGTATCGACGACGGGCTCGAAGTTGTAGCCGACGACGGAATCGCCGGAATCGCTCACATCAACGAATGCCCGGCCGGAGAGATACGCCGCATTCCCGGTCTGGCGGTCGATCCAGAATCCGTTGGGAGCGGTGAGGTAGCCCGGCCTCATCATCAGATCCATCATGCCGCCGCCGTTCAGGGTCTGGTAACCGCCCACGACAAATCGTCCGTCCCGGCTGATTCCAAGAGGCCTGGCATCGACCCCGAAAACGGCTCCCCGCGGGAAGAGCTCCACGGTTCCGCTCTCAAAGGTCCAGTAGCTGGCGGTGAGTGAATCCGGCGGGGGAGGTTCGTTGTTGATCAATTCGAAGAAGTCCGGGCCGACGACCGCGGTGCCGTCGCCGCTGATGTTGGTCGGCACGAAGGGCAGGCTGATGACGGGCGGTGGTCCTTCGGTATTCGGCGGCTCCGGGCCGGCAAAGGCGTGAGCCGAAAAGGCAAGCAGTGGCAGGGTCAGCAGAGGTGTTTTCATGGCTGGGGGATGTTGGTCAATTCACGAGCCCTCGTCAGGCACGATTCCCGAGCCTAGGTGGCGGGGGAGTCGCGAGAAGAAAAAACTGCCGAAATCCGAAGTCCGGGCCGGTTGGCCGCAGAGCGGAGGTCGGACAAGTTCACGGCCCGGCCCGCCACACACTCACTCCGGCCGGCGGCAGTTCCCGCCCTCCCAACAACCACTCCGCTCCCCCGCCCGCCGGCACATCGATCATCTGATCGGTGTAATTGACGGCCACCCAAAGACCCTGCCGGTAGTGGACAAAGACATACGGCGGCAGGTCGAAGGGAAGCTTCCCGAGTTCCTTGCCATAAACCCGGCGCAGGAGATCGTATTCGAGTTCCCAGTCGTCCGACCAAGCGCCCACATAGGTCACGCTGCCCTTGCCCGGATCCCGGTGAAGGATGGCGGACGCCCCCTCGTAGAACTGGTCCTCATAGGTCCCCCACGACTCCACCGTGCTGCCCGGCTTCACCACCGTGCCCCAGGTGTGCCACGGGTAGGACTTCCCGCCGAAAGCCACCTTGCCGGGCCGGTTGGCGGGCAGGTGGTCGTAGTACTCGATCTCGCCGCCGATCAGGTTCCAGATCGGCTGTTGGATCTTCGCCTCCCACAGGTGGCCCTTGTCGTCCTTGAGACCCGAGCGGGTGCTGATGATCAGGTGGCCGCCCTTCGCGACATAGTCCTCCAGCTTGCCCACCAGCTCCCGGCTCATCATCTGATAGGCCGGCACCACCATGAAGGGGGTGCCTGCCGGATCGAAATCATCCCCGTCGCCGACAAAGACCACATTCACCCCCATCCGCTTGAGCCCCTGGTAGTAGGTGTAGATGTGCTGCCAGGTATCCCAATCCTGGTGGTGCGGGTAGCGCTCGATGTCGAGCAGGTTGCGGTTGCTCCACAGCAGCGCCGTGCGGCTGCGGTTGACGAATTCGTTCTCGGCGGAGGGATCGAGCTTCTCCTCGAGCCGGTTGATCTCCGCCACCGCCCTGACGAAGTCCTTTCCACCATGGCTCACGCTGACGCCATCGGTCTGCATGATGCCGTGGTGGAACTGCTCCATGCCGAAAAGCGGCTGGCGGAACCGGTAGGTACAGACGAAACGCTCCCCCATGCCAAAGGCGTGCCAGACCCACATGCGCACCGCTCCGGGCATCGGCATGGCATTGAACCGGCCCCAGTTGATCTGGCCCGGCTGCAGTTCCATGATGCCGGTGTAGCCGCTGACCGACGCCGCCAGTTCCTCGCCCAGGCTGTATTCCATGCCGCAGCCCAAGCGATGCGCCAGCGAGTCGCCCGAGGAGTTCTTGCGGTTGTGGGTCAGGTACATCGTGTGCGAGGCAAAATCGAGCGTGTCGCGGGTGAGGAAGGGATTCACATTCTCCAGTCCCTGATAGTAGGCGTAGTTGGTGGTGATCCACTGCCTGCCGTCCCCGTGCCGGCGCACGATCGCCGCCTGGTCGCCCAGGTCGCGGGCGATCTCCTCCGAGGTGTAGGTCTGGAAATCGAGATAGGTGTGGGGGTTCGAAGTCGGGACTTGAACCTGCTCGAAATTGTCGAGCGTGTAGCTCCAGAACGCCGCACCCCAGGCCTCGTTGAGCGCCTCGACCGTGCCATACTTCCTCTTCAGCCACTCGCGGAACTCCGCCTGGGCCGACGGGCTGTAGTCCTCGCCGGTCTGGATGTGCGGCTCGTTGCCGATCTGCCATCCCCAGACCCGCTCGTCCCTGGCGTAGCGCTCGGCCAGCTTCGTCACGATGCGTTCGACATGCTTCCGGTAAACCGGGTTCGCCAGCGAGCCGGTCAGCCGCGAGCCCCGGTGGTGACCTCGCACTCCATTGCGATCGACCGCCAGGATCTCGGGATGGGCGGTGGCCAGCCAGGCCGGCGGGCAGGGCGAAGGCGTCGACATCAGCACCTTCAGGCCGTGGTCGGCGGCGAGTGCCACCGCCTTGTCCATCCACGCGAAGTCGAACTTGCCGTCTTCCGGCTCCAGCCGGGCCCACGCGAACTCGCCGTAGTGGATGAAGTCGAAGCCGAGCTCGGCGACCCGCCGGATGTCGCGCTCCCACTGCTCCTCCGGCCAATGCTCCGGGTAGTAGTAAACCCCGAAGTGCGTTCCCTTCTCCGGAAAGAAACGCGCTTCGTCGGCAAACCCGCCCCGGGGGCTCCAGACGGCCGCCAGCAGCAGCCCCAGTAGAATCGCGGACCTCATGCGCATATCGGAGGGTGGGCGAAAATCCCGTCGATCACAAGCGGGCGTCTTGTCTCGAGCGCTCCCGCCCCCGGCACCCGATGCGGGCTTCCGGGTCCGGCACGGGAATCGGGTGGGGTCCTTGACCAAAGGTCGATTTTCTCCCACTAGTTCGTCAGAAGAATCATGAAACTGCTCCCCATCCTTGCTGCCGGTGCCTCCATCGCCCTGACCTCCTGCTTTTCCACCTCACTCGACGTCGAAGCCTATCCGGCGGAAGGTGCCGACTTCTCGAATTACAAAACCTACGCCTGGGTTCCACTCGACCGGCAGGCGGCGAAGGACTTCACCCAGAAGGACCGCGCGCTTCGAAAGGCATTCACCGACGAGGCGGACAGAATCATGACCAACCGGGGCTACCGACTGTCGGTTCGCGGCACGCCCGACCTCTTTCTCTACGCCCGCGGCCTGCGGATGCCCGGCTACCGCTCGGTCGGCGGCAGCCCGACCTACGAGTCGCGCTACGTCCCGGGTGACGAAGGAGCTTCCTGGCTCGCCGCCACCTCGGCGGGATCGGGCGTCAGCAGCGGCTACCTCAAGTCCGAGACACAGATCGGGGTCCGCTTTCTGGTCTCGGAACCGACCACCGACAAGGAGGTGTGGCGCGGCAAGGGGGTCGTCCGGGTGGACGATTCGCGCAGCGAACTCATGCAGCAGGATGATGCCCGCGAGCTTGCCCGGCGCCTGCTCAAGGGATTCCCACGGGCCGGAAGCTGAGCCAGGGACAGCACGGAAACCTCGCCCGATACCGGTCGGCGGGGTTTCCGGTTGCGCCGGGGTCGTGGTGGCCCGAGCTTCGCTCCCATGAAGGCCATGCTCCTGCTCGCCGCCCTCGCCGGCATTTCCGCTGCGAAAGCCCTCCCCGAAATCCAGCTTCAGGCTTTCGCCAAGCAGCTCAGCGGGCCGGTCTTCATGGTCCCCTACCAGTCGGGCGACCGGGCCTTCCTGATCGGTGAGCAGGCAGGTCTGATCTCCTTCCTGTCGGAAAAGGGAGGCACCCGGGGCGAGGCCTTCCTCGACCTCCGCTCGCGACTCGACTGGGTGCGGGAGGGCTTCGACGAACGCGGCCTGCTCGGCTTTGCGCTCCACCCCGAGTTCGAGAATAACCGCCGCTTCTACCTCTACTTCGGCACGCCCCTGGCCGATGGGGCGCCCGAGGGCTTCGACCACACCATGCGGCTCTCCGAATTCCAGACGAGTGCCGACGGCTCCAAGGCGGATCCGGACTCGGAGCGGGTGCTTCTGGAAATCCACGAGCCGCAGTGGAATCACAACAGCGGCAGCATCGCCTTCGGGCCCGACGGCCATCTCTATATCTGCGTCGGCGACGGCGGCGCGGCGAACGACCTCGCCGACGGCCACGCCGAGGGCGGCAACGGCCAGTCGCTCGACACCCTGCTCGGCAAGATCCTGCGCATCGATGTCGATGCCGACGAAGGCTACGCCATCCCCGCTGACAACCCGCTGGTCGGGAAACCCGGGAAGGACGAGATTTTCGCCTGGGGCGTGCGCAATCCGTGGGGCCTCACGGTCGACGGGGACCGCATGATCTTCGCCGATGTCGGGCAGAACCGGTTCGAGGAGGTCAACGTCATCCGCTCCGGCGCCAACTACGGCTGGCCCCGTTTCGAGGGCTTCGCCCCCTTCGACCAGCAGAGCCCGGGGGAATCGATCACGCTCGATGCCTCGCGCGCGACCTCCCCGGGCGACACCGTCCATCCGGTGATCGCCTACCCCCACAACGTGGGCTTCGGCGAATTTCCCGCGATGGGGATCAGCATCACCGGTGGCCACGTCTACCGCGGCTCCGCCATCAAGGGCCTGCAAGGGCGCTACCTTTACGCCGACTGGGCGATGAGCTGGGCGGGGCCGAAATACGGACTTTTCGTCGCCGAGACCAGCGACGAGGGCGAATGGGCCAGCAAGCTCTTGCCGGGTGGTGGTGCACCCGGGGAAAAGGACGCCTGGATCACCGGCTTCGCCAAGGACCGCGACGGCGAGATCTACGTCCTCTCCAACGACTCCAACACCCCGCGCGGCAAGGATGGTCGGATCTGGAAGATCGTGCCGGGGGAGTGACCGGGCCAGCGAGAACGCCGTCGCCGGATCCTCGGGATTCCGCCTACGGACGGCGGGCGCGGGCGGTCCATTCGGCGAGGATGGGGAGGTCGGCGGCGGCGAGGTCGAGTTGATGCAGCTCTTCGGTGGGGCACCAGCGGATCTCGCTGTGTTCGTGCGGTTGGGGACGGCCCTCCGCGATGGTGCACCGCAGCGGGATGAGCCGGATCGGGCCGCGGCCGTAGTCGTGGACGACGGGTGTGAGCGCCTCGCCGACCTCGACGGTGATCTCCAGTTCCTCGCGGAGCTCGCGGACGAGGGCGTGGTCCGGGGTTTCGCCGGCCTCGACCTTTCCCCCGGGAAACTCCCACTTGCCACCGAGGTGCTTCCCCTCCGGCCGCCGGCAGGCGAGCAGGCGGCCCGTGCCGTCCTCGATGAGGCCGGCGACGACGTCGATCATGGGCCGAAGTTCCAAGGGAGAAGTTCCAAGTGCCAAACGGGATGCGGCGCTGCGCGCCGGGGGAAAGGGAATGGTCGGGCCGGGACGCCCGCCCCTACCTGCCGTCGGCGAGGCGTTCGGCGAGCATCGGCGGCAGGTCGGCCTCGCGGATCTTTCGCTGCGTCGTCTCGATGTCGTACTCGATCCGGCGGAAGACGACGAGCTTGTGGGCGAGGTCGTAGATCGCGTAGCAGGCCCGCCAGTCGCCGTCGCGCGGCTGGCCGACCGAACCGACGTTGATGAAGTACTTGGAGCCCGGCTCGATCACGATCGATTCGGCCGGGACCTCGCGGACCTTGCCGTCCTTGATGTAGACCCGCGGCACGTGGGTGTGCCCGTGAAAGCAGACCTGGGTGAACTGGTAGGAGAAGTTCGACATCGCGTCGAAGCGATTGGTCACGTAGTTCCAGTTCGACGGCTGGTCGAGGGTGCTGTGGACGACGGTGAAGTCCTCGATCTGGCGGACCATCCGCAGGCGCCGCAGCCAGGTGCGCTGCTCGTCGTCGAGCTGCCCGCGGGTCCACTCGAGCGCCGTGGCGGCGACGGGGTTCATCGATTCCAGCGAATGATTGCCGGCGGTGTCCTCGTCGTGGTTGCCCTTGATCACCGGGCACCCCATTTCGCGGACCTTTTCGAGGCAGTCGGCGGGGTTGGCATTGTAGCCGACGATGTCGCCCATGCAGATGTAGTCGTTGCAGCCCTGCTCGGCGGAGTCGGCGAGCACGGCCTCGAGGGCCTCGAGATTCGCGTGGATGTCGCCGAAAAGGGCAATGCGCCGCGGGTCGCCGGAACCCTGTGCGCCCGGATCGGCGGCCGGCTGCACGGGCGTACCGATGGTCGGGTGGGGAGGCGGGCCGCTGGCTTGCATCGGGGTGGGTCGGGGAGTTCAGCGTTGTTCGAGGGCTTCACGGGCCCGGAAGACGCTCTCTTCTTGGGGGATCTCCAGAAGACGTTCAAGCTTACGTAGATAGGTCCCTACCCCGTTCATCGGATACTCGCCCCGGATGTCGAGGTAGTGGTTGCCCAAAATCTGATAGGCATTTTCGTGGGAGCCGAAGAGCTCCAGCGCGAGGGAGTCCGAATCGATGCCCGGATTTTCCCGGTGCTCGAGGGTGAAGCGCAGCGCGAGCAGGGTCGGGGGCGCGCCGCCGTCCTCCTCCATGATGCGGCGGACCAGCGGCAGGGCATCGTCGGCGTATTTCTCCGAACGCGCCATGGCCATGGCCTGAAAACGCCGGACGTAAGGGAGGGCATTGCCGGTCTCGACCGCCTTGCCGAAGGCCTCGGCCGCCTTGTCGTAGTCGCGGATCTTGTTGGGATCGACGTAGAGCCATCCGAGCCGGCTCCAGAGCAGCGAGTTGTCGGGGTTCTGTTTCACTCCCTCCTCGAGAAAGGCGCCGCCCTTCCGGATCCAGTTCTCCCACTCGGCCCGGGCCCGGAGTGGCGGCAGGCCGATGTCGTTCCGGTCGTAGTAGGAGGCGGCGTTGTAGGCCATGTGCCACGAACCCGTTTCCCAGTAGTAGGCCGTGTGCGGCGCGAGCTGGACGATCGTCTCGTAGCTGTCGGCGACCTGAATCCACTGCTGGTTTTCGAAATAACCGAAGGCCCGGAGGTTCAGGATCGTCGCGACGAGCGTCCGCAGCCCGCCCAGCGAGACGGCCCAGAATCCCTGGCCGACCTTCTTGCGCACGTCCAGATCGAGGGGTCGCTGCAGCAGTTGCTTCTCGCGGAGGTCTTCGGTGAGGGCCTGCTCGATGGGTGCCCGCACGATCCCCGCGACCACGAGGGTCGCGATGGCGGCAAGCTGGTATCGGCGGTGCATGGGTAAACGCTGAAAGGCTGAAACAGGCGCCTAAAACTCCTTCCGGGCGATGACCAGCCACGAGACGAAGGTGTAGACGACGAAGTAGAACAGGGTGACGCCGGTGACCTTGAGCAGGTCGAAGGCCTCGAGCGGCCTGCCCTCGATGACGGCGTCGATGAGCTTGTAGAGCTGCAGGTCGGGCAGGGCGGTGGTCATGATCGCCGAGCCGATCTTTCCGAGCACTCCGGTGCCGTGGAAGTAGGCCTCGCGGGCATCGGCCTGGAAGAAGCCGATGAAGACGACGAGGAAGCCGACGATGGCGGTGAACAGGGTGCTGGTCGAGAAGGTCGAGAGCAGCAGGGCGACGCTGATGATGACGACGGATTGGAGGAAGATGACAAACACGGCACCCTGGAGGGCCCAGGTCGGGCCGAGGGCGCGGGTTTCGGCGAGCTGGGCCTCGATCATTTCCGGAGGATGGCCGAAGGCTTCCCCGGCGGCCCGCTGCTGCTCGAGCACGCCGCCCATCCGCAGTTGGAGCGCCCCGGTCATGAGCAGGTCCATCACCAGCAGCGAGACGAAGATCAGCGCGGCGACGCCGAAGAACTTGCCGAGCAGGTAGTCGAGCCGCGGCACCGGCTTGGCGAGGATGGTGTAGAGGGTGCGGTCCTCGACGTCCTTGGGCAGCAGCAGGCCGGTGGCGACGATGGCCATCACGATGCTGAACAGCGTCATCGCTCCCGCGCAGGAGCTCTTGATCGAGTAGAGCAGCTGCACGCCGACGGCCTCGGGAGCGGCGTGGGTGGGCAGGCGCAGGAAATTCGCGGCGATGAGGATGACGGCGAAGGCGCCGAGGAAATAGAACACCTTCATCCGCACCAACTGGGTGAAGGTGTGGTACGCCAGCACGGTGATGCGGCGGGGGTTGAGCGGGCGGTGGCGGGCGGTCATTCGTTCCGGTCGACGGTTTCGCGGAGGAAGAGGCGCTCGAGGGTGGTGCGGGGCCGGCCGGCGCGGACCAACTCGGCGCCGTCGGCGGCTTCGATCAGACGGCGGATTTCCTCGACCAGTTCCGGCCGGGCATCGCGCAGGACGAGCTCGGTCTGGTCCTCGATGGAGAGCATTTCCTCGAGCCGGCCCTCGCGGATCATCCGCCCGCGGAAGATGATGCCGACGCGGTCGCAGACCTCCTGGACCTGCTCGAGCAGGTGAGAGCAGAGGAAGACCGTGATGCCCCGCTCGCGCAACGCCAAGACCAGGTCGCGGATCTGCCGGGAGCCGATCGGGTCGACCCCGGCGGTGGGCTCGTCGAGGATGACCAGCCGCGGTTCCTGGACCAGTGCCTGGGCGAGCCCGATGCGTTGGAGCATGCCCTTCGAGTAGCCGCCGAGGCGGCGGTCGCGGGCCTCGACGAGGTCGACGAGTTCGAGCAGCTCATCGACGCGGGCTTCCAGGCTTTTCCCCCGGAGGCCGCAGAGCTTGCCGTAGAAACGCAGCGTTTCGGCCCCGCTGAGGTGCTTGTAGAAATACGGGTTCTCCGGGAGGAAACCGACCTGTTCGCGCGAATCGACGGCGAGTGAGTCGGCCCCGAAAATGCGGCAGGTGCCCGAGGTTGGGGCAACGAGACCGAGCAGCGCCTTCATGGTGGTCGACTTGCCCGAGCCGTTCGGGCCGATCAGGCCATAGACCTCGCCGGGCTCGATGCGGATGCTCACCCGGTCGACGGCGCGCACCGGCCGTCCGCCGAAGTGGGCGGGGAAGACCTTGGTCAGGTTCTCGATTTCGACGGCGGGTTCCATGGGTGGCGCGCGGCGGCGAGGTTAGCGCCGGGATCACCGGGCTGACAACGCGTTTCCCGTCATTCGGCAAGCTCGACTCTTTTGGAATGGCGGCGGACCTGCCGGCATGCCTAGGATCGCCAGCCATGAAGAAACTGATGACGATGATTTCGGCGGCGTTCGCGCTGCTGGCGACGAGCTGTATGGAGCACCACGTGACCATCAGCCTGAACAAGGATGGAAGCGGCACGATCACCGAGGAGACCGTGCTGGGTGCCCAGATGCTGGCGATGATCCAGCAGATGTCGGCGCTCGGTGGCGAAGGGGCGGAAGCCGCGGACCCGCTGGCCGACATGGTCGACAAGGAGAAGGCCGAGGCCACCGCCAAGGAAATGGGCGAGGGCGTGACCGTCTCCAAGGTGGAGAAGATCGATGAGGCCGGACGCAAGGGTGCCCGGACCGTTTACGCCTTCAAGGACATCAATGCGGTGAAGTATGGCTTCGGCAGCGGCCTCGACGGCATGGGCGATGACATGGGCCCCGGCGGTGAAGCGGAAGAGGAGGAAGCCGAGGAGCCGATGAAATTCGTTTACAAGGACAGCGTGCTGACCCTGAAGAACAAGGGCATGGATGCCGCGGATGCCGCCGATGAAGAGGAAGGCGCGAAGCCCGAGGCGGTGGATCCGGCCGAACTGGCCCAGGCCAAGCAGATGCTCGGCGGCATGAAGATGAGCATCCGTCTCGAATTCCCCGGTGGCATCGAGGAGACCAATGCCACCCACCGCAAGGACAACACCGTGACCATGATGGAAATGGACATGGGTGCGCTTCTCGAGGACCCCGAAGCCTTTGCCAAGCTGCAGCAGGAGGAGCCGGAGTCGCCCGCCGAAATGGCCGAGGTGCTCAAGGGCGTCAAGGGCATGAAGGTCGAGACCAACGAGGAGCTCCGGGTGAAGCTGAAATAAGCTTGAGGATCGACACCTCCCTTCGCCGGAGACTCCGGCGGGGCAGGAGAATGTCGATTCTCCAAAACGAAACGGCCGTCCCGGTTGCGGGGCGGCCGTTTTGCTTTGAGTCGGAGAGGGCGGATCAGCCGGCGAAACGCTCGGCGACGACGTCCCAGTTCACCACGTTCCAGAAGGCGGCGATGTAGTCGGGCCGGCGGTTCTGGTAGTTGAGGTAGTAGGCGTGCTCCCAGACGTCGAGGCCGAGGAGCGGCTTGCCGGAGCAGCCGGCGACCGCCTCGCCCATGCAGGGCGTGTCCTGGTTGGCGGTCGAGCAGACGGCCAGCGAGCCGTCTTCCTTTTTCACCAGCCACGCCCAGCCGGAACCAAATCGGGTTGCGGCGGCCTTGGCGAAGGCTTCCTTGAAGCTGTCGAAGGAGCCGAAGGCGGCATCGATCGCCGCGGCGAGATCGCCGGACGGGGCCGTGGCACCGCCGGGAGCGATGACCTGCCAGAACAGGCTGTGGTTGGCGTGACCGCCGCCGTTGTTGCGGACGGCGGTGCGCTTGTCTTCCGGCACGACCGAGAGGTCGGCGACGAGTTCGCAGATCGGCTTGTCCTCGAGGCCGGTGCCTTCGAGCGCGGCGTTGAGGTTGGTCACGTAGGCGTTGTGGTGCTTGTCGTGGTGGATTTCCATCGTGCGCGCGTCGATGTGGGGTTCGAGCGCGTCGTTTGCGTATCCGAGATCGGGTAGGGTATGTGCCATGGTTGGGGTTGGTTTGGTTTGCGTTCGGGGGGCCACGCGGGTAGTCCCGCTAGGCGGCCTTCGTCCCGACGATGGCGCGAGTCCGCCGCACTGCAAGAAACAATCCCCACATGGCCTTTCTCACCACCACTGATTTCACCGCAGGCCCCTGGCCCTGGGTTCTCGGAGCGCTGGCCGGTCTTTTCCTCGGCTGGCTGATCACCTACCTCGTCGGCTCGGCCCGCCGCGGCCGGCTGGAGGAGCGACTCGGCGCAAGCGAACGGCGGACGACGGACCTCGAGGCGCGGCTGGCCCAGACGCAGGCCGCGGTGGACGACGAGGAGCGGCAGGTCGAGACCTTCCGCACCCAGGTCACCGAGCTCAAAACCCGGCTCGAAGAGGAAGCCAAGGCGGCGAAGGAAAAGCAGGCCCTGCTCGACCGGGCGGAGGAACGCCTTTCCAACACCTTCAAGGCGCTGTCGGCCGATGCGCTCAAGGCCTCGACCGACCAGTTCTACAAGATGGCGAGGCAGTCGCTCCAGGCGCAGCAGGACGAGGCCAAGGGCGAGCTGGAGAAGCGCCGTGTGGCCATCGAGCAACTGGTCAAGCCGGTGAGCGAGACGCTCGGGAAATTCGAGGGACGGATCGGTGAGATCGAGAAGGCCCGGGTGGGTGCCTACGGCGAGCTGAAGGAGCAGGTGAAGGCCATGGCCGAAAGCCAGCTCGGCCTGCAGCGTGAGACGGCGCAACTGGTCAAGGCACTGCGCCAGCCGACGGGCCGCGGCCAGTGGGGCGAGATCCAGCTCCGCCGTGTGGTCGAGATGGCCGGCATGCAGGAGCACTGCGATTTCCAGACCCAGACGAGCACCACCGACGACGAGGGCAGGCGCCTGCGTCCCGACCTGATCGTGCGCCTGCCCGGCGGCAAGACGATCGTGGTCGACTCGAAGACGCCGATGGATGCCTACCTCGATGCGGTCGAGGCGCCCGACGATGCGGCGCGCGACGAGGCCCTCAATCGCCATGCGCGGCAGGTGCGCACGCACATCACGCAGTTGTCCTCGAAGAACTACACCTCTCAGTTCGAGCACGCGCCGGAGTTCACGGTGCTGTTCCTGCCGAGCGAGTCGTTCTTCTCGGCGGCCCTGCAGAGCGACCCCGGGCTGATCGAGCGCGGCGTGGATCACGGCGTGATCCTGGCCACGCCCACCACCCTGATCGCGCTGCTGCGGGCGGTCGCCTACGGCTGGCGTCAGGAGGCACTGGCCGAGAACGCGCGCGAGATTTCGGTGCTGGGAAGGACGCTGCACGAGCGCCTTGCCGTCCTCGCCGGTCACTTTGCCAAGCTCGGCAAGTCCCTCGACTCGGCGGTCGGGCATTTCAACTCGGCGGTCGGATCGTACGAGACGCGGGTGCTCACCACGGCGCGCAAGTTCGAGGAACTGCAGGCGGCGCCGGAGGGCCAGACGCTGGAAACCCCTCCACGGATCGAAAAGGCGGCCCGGTTGCCGATGGTGGCGGAGGAAGAGAGCCCCGACCCCGCCAAGGAAAAGGCCAGCTCGGCGGCGGATGACCTGAGATCGGCGCTGGAGGGGTAGAGGACCGCGCGACGCTGTCGCGCATCGATACGCCTGTTCGGTGTGAATTGCTCCGGCGGATGGATGCCATGGGGGTGATGCACCATGCCGCCATCGATCTCCGGGCCTCGATGGTGCTGCGATGCGCGACAGCGTCGCGCGTTCCTTTCGGCGTTGGATCCGGCACCTGGCTGCATCAGACTCTCTCGCCATGCAGAACGCCGATGGTTGGCGCAGGCGGGGATATCTGCCGCACATCGATGCAACCCATCGCCTTCAGGCGATTACCTATCGGCTTGCCGATTCCGTGCCAAAGAAGGTCATCGAGCGATGGCTGGGAGAATTGGGCACCGTCACGGAATCCGACCGGCAGGAGCAATTGCATCGCCTGATCGCCGAGTATGAGGATCGAGGGCATGGGGATTGTTGGCTCAGGGATCCGGAGAATGCAGCGATCGTGGAGGAGAACCTGAAGCACTTCGATGGAGAGCGCTACCGTCTCGATGCATGGTGTGTGATGCCCAATCACGTGCACGTTCTGATTTTCTGCCACGAAGCCGAACGACTGGATCAGATCGTGCGGTCATGGAAGAACTACACGGCTCGCCTGATCAATCGTCGAGTTGGGCGAGAGGGTCGATTGTGGAATCATGATTACCACGACCGCCTGATCCGTGATGAAGATCATCTGCTCCGTGCCCGACGCTACATCCGGATGAACCCCGTCAGGGCCGGGCTCTGCAAGAGGCCGGAGGATTGGCGGTTTGGAAGTGCGTTTGGTGGGTGAGGGAGGAAAGGACCGCGCGACGCTGTCGCGCACCGGTGTGTCCGCCCGGGATGAATGGGCTGAGGAGATGGATGCAGAGTTGATGATGTGGCTTTGGGTATGGGGTTGGAGTGGTTCGGTGGTGAAACGCTGCGCGACGGCGTCGCGCGGTTCCCAGGAATGTGCTAGGGTTCGCGCCATGATTCGCCTCCTTGCCGTTCTCACCATTCTTGGAAGCACCTGCCTCGCGAAGGAGCGACCGGCTCCGGGCGTGATCGGGCCGTCGGATCTCGAAGGGTTTGGGGATCTGGATCCGGCGCGCCAGCGACTGGTGCTTGTGGCCCTGGAGGAGACCGAGCGCCTGAAGTTGTCGAAGTATGTCGCCCGCAGTGCGGATCCCGGGGAGGGTGGATTCGATTGTTCGGGGTCGATGTTCTATCTCCTGAAGAAGATCGGGCTGGAGCCGGCCCGGAGTTCGGCCGCGCAGTACGAATGGATCAAGAAGAAGGGAGAGATGCATGAAGTGCCGCAAGGCACTGCTTCGCTGGACGATGACGCCTTCGCGGAACTGAAGCCGGGCGACCTGCTGTTCTGGGCCGGGACCTACCAGGCGAAGGATGGCAGGAAAAACAAGATCACCCACGTGCAGATGTATCTCGGTCGCGAAAAGAACAGCGGCCCGGTGATGGTCGGCTCCAGCGATGGCCGCAGCTATCGGGGTCAGGCCCGTTGTGGTTTCGGCGTGTTCGACTTCAGGTTGCCGCGGAAGGGGTCGAAGGCGCGCTTCGTCGGCTACGGGACACCGCCGGGGCTGGTGGGCGGACAGTGAATGTCCATTCACGCGATCCCTTGAAGACCGCCGCACGACGCGGCCGGGAGGCCGCCCGGCCCTGCCATGGCGCTTGGAAAGCGCCACTCCTCACCCGCGGTCGTGGTCGAGGATGAAGGGCTTGCCGCGGAACTTGACGCCCTTCATCGCCGAAATGACCTGCTCGGCGAACTCCTTCTTCACGTCCACGCGGCTGTGCTTGAAGAGGATCTTCACGTGGCCGATCGCACCCTGGGGGACGCCCGACTCGTTGTAGAGCATGCCGATGATCTCGCCGACCTTCACGCCCGACTGCTTGCCGAGGGAAAGGAACAGCGGGGTCATGTCGGCGTTGTCGTGCGGGCCGCTGCGCTCCCGGCGCTCCCTGGGTTCGCGTGGCGGACGTTCGCGGCGCGGGCGCCGCTGCCCGGGTTCCTCGTTGTCCTCCGGGACCTCCCTGAACTCGCGTCCGCTCTCGTCGCGCAGCATCGTGAGCAGCGCGCCGACGACATCGGTCGGCGTGTAGCCCTGCTCCAGCAAACGGTCGAACTGCTCCTCGTAGGAGTCGAAGCGCTTCTCGTCGAGGCGCTCCTTGATTTCCTCGAACAGGCGGTCGGCCACCCGACCCTCGACGAGCTCCTGCGACGGCACCCGCTCGCGGCGGATGCTCTGCTTGGTGTAGCGCTCGATCATTTCCAGCCGGTGCAGCTCGCGGCCGAAGACGAAGCTCACCGCCCGACCGCTGCGTCCGGCCCGGCCGGTGCGTCCGACCCGGTGAACGTAGTCCTCGGGGTCCTGCGGAAGGTCGTAGTTGATGACCAGGTCGATCTCGTCGACGTCCAGCCCGCGGGCCGCGACATCGGTCGCGACGAGCACCTCCACGGTGCCTTCGCGGAAACGCTTGAGCACGCGTTCGCGCATCTGCTGGGTGATGTCGCCGTGCAGCCGGTCGACGGCGTAGCCGCGGGCGAGCAGGGCCTCGGTGGCCTCGTCGACGGAGCGCTTGGTGTTGCAGAAGACGATGGAAAGACGGGCCTCGTCCATGTCGAGCAGCCGCGACAGGACTTCCACCTTCGAGCGCTGGCGGACTTCGTAGCAGCATTGGTCGATCGAGCTGACGGTCTTCGACTTCTGCTCGACCTGGATGGTCCTGGGCTCGCGGCCGAAGCGCTCGATCAGGGTCGACACCGCCCGGTTCATCGTGGCGGAGAAGAACAAGGTCTGACGGTCCTCCGGCAGTTGGCCGAGGAGGTCCTCCATTTCCTCGCGGAAGCCCATGTCGAGCATGCGGTCGGCCTCGTCGAGCACGACCATCCGGATGCCGGAGGGGTCGAGCGACCGGCGCTTGAGGTGGTCGAGCACGCGACCCGGGGTGCCGACCACGACGTGGGCCCCCTGTCGCAGGGCGCGGAACTGTCGATCGATGGGCGCGCCGCCGTATACCGGCACCGCCCGCAGGCCCTTCATGTGGGAAGCGTAGCGGTGGACGTCCTCGCAGACCTGGTTGGCCAGCTCGCGGGTGGGGCAGAGCACGATCGCCTGCGGGAAGCGGTCCTCGAGATCGATGCCGGCGAGCAGCGGCAGCGAGAAGGCGGCGGTCTTTCCCGATCCTGTCTGGGAAAGGCCGATCAGGTCCTCGCCATGCAGCGCCGGCGGGATGGCCAGCGCCTGGATGGGCGAAGGGCGCTCGAAACCGAGGGATTCGATCGCGGCGAGAAGCGGCTCGGGCAATCCGAGCTCGGAAAAGGGAGGCGTGTCCATGAGACGGAGCGCGCCGCGTCAGTCCGCGGCGGCGGGTGCGCAGCCTTGGGCTCCGCCCGCAGTCTGACAAGAAGCGATTTTCCGCGTCGGGCGGGACCTGCTGCCGCGGGAAGGCGGGGGCAGGCCACCAATGGAGACTTGCGCCCATCCGGCAAAAACGTCCACCGACGGACCGCGAGCTTCCTTGGTGCGCCGTAGCCTTGGCGAAGGAGACAGCTCGCATCTCTGCCCGGGCTCCGGGGCGAGCTAAAGCTCGCGGTCCGTCTCGGCAACAGCGCCTGCGAGCCCGGCCATTTTTCTCCGGATCCGGCGACGCCTCAGCTCCCAGCACCCGAACCATGAGAATCCCCACGCCACGAATACAAACCAGAGAGGAAAGACCATCACCATGGTGTTGATGATATCTCCTGTTGAACGAGACCAGTACCAGCTCTCAGGCGTGCCGTGCTCGATCACACCAGTCCTCGGATCAGCCCTCAAGATCGTGCCCCTCTCATAGGAAACCCGCCGCATCGTCATGCCTGGGGGAGATTTTCTGAAGTCATGCAACTCAATCGCGACACATCCACTGTCTGTTGAGATCGAATCCACACGCGAACCACACACAACCATCAAAGTGGACCGCATGTGCATCGAATCCCACCACACCCACCCCAAAAACCCCGCCACCAGCGCCCCCATCCAAAACGCCACCGACTTCCACCAGGGCTTGAGCGTAACCGAAGCGGGGGCGTCGTCCGCTTTCATGGACCCTACCTCTTGCCCGCCGCCGTGCTGATTTCGGCCACCAGCCGATGCAGCACCAGGCGGTGATCGAGGCCCGTGGTCACCAGCTCGCGGTCGGCCTTGAGCGCCGACTCCATGACCTTTCTCAGGGTCCCGAGCTTGAAATTCCGGACCGCGCCGATCGAAAGGAACAGCGGGTAGGCATTCACGCCGCCGGACTTCTTCTGCGGCAGCCAGGCGCGCTGGACTTCCGGCAGGCGGTCGATCGCTCCGGCGAAAGACTTGTAGTGATTGGTCGGCACGCCGGTCTCCGAGACGACCTTGGCCATGAAAAGATTCCGCACCGTCGGGATGATCGAGGCGCGCATCACGCCGATCGCGCTCTCGCCGCGCTCGAGCTGCTGGTCGATCAGCTCCAGCGCCCGCGCCGCATTGCCGCCCTGCAGGGCCTTGCCAATCTCGAAGACCACGCCCGCCCGGCTCATCGGCACCAGCGCGCGGACGTCGTCGATCGTCACCGTCCTCCGGTCCTCACCGAGGTAGAGGTCGATCTTCTCCAGCTCGCTGTTGATCTGGCGGGTCGCCTCACCGGCGAGCATGACGAAGAGTTCCAGCGCATCATCGTCGAAGGAAAGCCCGAGGTCCTTCGCCCGGCCCTCGACCAGCGCCGCGACCTCCTCCTCCCAGCCCTCGCGGGAGGTGTCGATCTTGTCGTAGCTCTTCACCTCGGCGTGCTTCTGCAGCCACTTCCAGAAGGCCCGGCGCTTGTCGATGCCGGTGGCGCTCAGGAGAAAGGTCACGCCGTTTCCGAGTCCGGCGTCGAGGCAGTCCTTCAGCGCCTCGACACCGCTCAGCGTGCGGTCGGAGCGGCCGGTCACGTCATCGATGAGAAAGGTCGCCGATTTGAGCCACACCACTTTTTCCCCGCCGAAGAAGGGCAGCGTGTTGAGCGCCTCGACCACGCTTTGGCAGATCGCGAAGGCACCGTCGGAATTGTCGGCGGTGCCGTCGATGGTCTCATGGGTGAAACCGTCGTCATTGCCCCCGGTCAACTCCCGGTGGAGGCGCAGCGCCTCCTCCTTCACCCGGCCCTCGTCGGTCCCGATCACGGCGTGGATGTTCCCCTTGTCGGCCACGGGTCGAATCTGAATCGGCCCCCGTCCGCTGCCAAGACCGAAGCGCCTCAGTCGAGCAGGTCGATCATCTCGCCCACCGTGTGCCGGCTCTCCAGCGGATGGCGCAGGCGGGTGCGGCGCTGGATCGTGTAGCGGTTGCGGCGGCCGGTCTTGGTCACCTTGAGCACGCCCTCGTCGATCAACTCGGCAAGGATCCGCTGCACCGCCCGCTGCGTGATGCCGATCTGCGCGGCCATGTCGCGGATCCGCAGTTCCGGATCCCGGGAAAGCACCACCAGCACGTGCATGTGGTTGGTGAGGAAGGTCCAAGCATGGCTTTCCGGCGCCGACTCGACCGAAGTTTTCGAGGTTCGTGATTGCATGAAGCCTAAAACACGACAACAAGTTCGCCCATCACCGCTTCGGGGCAAGGAAATTCTCCAGGCCTCCCTGCCCGCAACCGAACCGGAACCTCGTCGTGGATCTGCTGCTTCAGAACCTCATCTCACCGGTCGTCCTCGCCTTCCTGCTGGGAATGGTGGCCCGTTGGGTGAAGAGCGACCTCGAGATCCCGGCGGCGATCTATCAGGCGCTGTCGATCTACCTGCTTTTCGCCATCGGCCTGAAGGGCGGCGTCGCGCTTTCGCAGACGCCCATCGCGAACCTTCTCGGACCGCTGGGGATGACGCTGCTGCTCGGCGTGGTCACGCCCTTTTCCGCCTTCATGCTCCTTTCGACCTTCGGTCGGCTCGACCGGATCGACGCCGGCGCCACCGCGGCGCACTACGGATCGGTCTCGGCGGTGACCTTCCTCGCCGCGCTTGAGGCGGTGAAGATCGCCAACCTCGAGGCCGACGGATTCCTGCCCGCGCTGGTCGCGGTGCTCGAAGTGCCCGGCATCATCGTCGGCCTGCTGCTGGCCCGGCCGCGAAGCAGCGGTGGAAACGCGGGCGGCGCGACCCTCAGGGAGGCGGTCCACGAGGTCGTCGCCGGCAAGAGCATCTTCCTGCTGATCGGTGGCACGGTCATCGGCGCACTCAGTGGTCCCGCGAAATTCGAGAGCGTCGCGCCTTTCTTCGCCGCGCCGTTCAAGGGCGCACTGTGCCTGTTCCTGCTGGAGCTGGGGATGGTGGCGGCAAAACGCCTGGGCGATCTGCGCGAGGCCGGCTGGCGGTTGATCGTCTGCGGGATCGTGCTGCCGCTGGTGCACGGCCTGCTCGGCACGCTGGGCGGTCACTTCGCCGGCATGACCCCGGGCGGAGCCGCCGTGCTCGGGGCCATGGTCGGCAGCGCCTCCTACATCGCCGCGCCCGCCGCGGTGCGGATCGCACTGCCACAGGCCAGTCCGGGCATCTACCTCACGCTCGCCCTCGGAGTGACCTTCCCCTTCAATCTCAGCATCGGGATTCCGCTCTTCCTCGCTTTCGCGAAATACCTCGCCAAGATGTGATCCATGAAGACGCCCCTGGTCCTCGTCACCGTCATCACCGAGTCCCTTTTCAAGGACAAGATCATCGACATCCTGCGCAAGAAGGGCGCCACCGGACACACCCTCACCAACGCCCAGGGCGAGGGCTCGCGGGGAAGCCGGGCCGCCGACTGGGAGGGGCCGAACATCAAGATCGAGAGCATCGTCTCGCCGGAGGTCGCCGACGCGGTCCTCGAAGCCGTCTCCGGAGACTACTTCGAGAACCACTCGATCATCGCCTGGACCACCGAGGTGAACGTCCTCCGCGGCGAGAAATTCGTGAAGCGGTAGCCGGCCGGATGCCACGCGTCAGACCCCACGGGGCGACGCCCGTGCCCGGCCTACACCTCGACCGGCAAATGCTCCGCCTTGTAGCGCAGCAGGCAGCCGGCCCCGCCGTTGCGGTCGAGCAGTTCGCAGTCCTGCACGGTCTCGATGGGCAGGTTGTGCCGGCTGGCGAGCCTCACGAGTTCCTCCTGATCCTCCTGGGGCAGCGTGTTGGAAACGATCAGCCGGTCGGCCCGGCCTTCGCGCAGGGCCAGAGCCACCGATTCGGTCCCGACCGTCGCCAAGCCACCCGCACGCACCGCCTGGACGAGGGTGTCGACGGCATCGTGCGCATCCTCCGCCTCCGCCCTGAGGAAGGACCCGACGGCCTGCGAGAGCACCTCGCCGAGGCGCTCGTCGCTGACCCCGGTCTTCAGCTCGTCGATCACCTTCGACTTGAGATGCGGTGGCAGCGCCTCCGACATGCGCGAGACGTAGCGCGCGTCGCCGGCCAGGATCAGCGCATTGTGCCCGCGCTTGGCCATCAGGCTCTCGATGATGGCGATCTTCTCCTTCACGAAGCGCTTCTCCCGCTCGCGGGTGTGGTTCTTGTAGTGCTCGCGGGTCCACTCGCGACCGATCCGCTCGCGCAGCGCCGGACGGCGGGTGAGCAACTCGACCGACTGGGCACCGAGGTTCATTTCGATGATCCGGGCGCTTTCCTTGGTCGTGAGCACCACGACGAAGCGGTTGAAGCGGTCCTTGAGTTCGACCAGCGGGTAGATCACCGCGAAGTCATCGACATGCAGCCGGGTTTCCAGCGGCACCTCGAAGGTCATCGGCAGGAAAAGCGGATGCTCGCCCCAGCGGCAGAAAACGGCGCCACCGCGGCCCCTCGCCTCCCCGAGCCAGCCCTCGATTTCCTCCGCCGCGTCGTCGAAGTCCTGCCGGACCGCCGGATTCCGGAAGGTCTGGCGGGTCAGCTCGACCCACGAGCGGAAATGCGAGCGGGTCTCGTGGCGCGAACCCGACAAGTCGAAGTAGGCGCTGATGACCGGAGAGTCCCCCTTGGGAAGACTGGCGAGGGCGATGAGATGCTTGCGAAGCTTGGCGTAGTTCATGTTCGGGATAGGGTTGTCCCGAGAAGATCATACGCATTCTGTTTCATGCAATTGGAATCGCCTGTCAGCTTTTCCATTCGCGCTCGGCGAGGCGTCGCGCGATGGCGTGGCCGCCGAGCGGGGCGGTGATGAAGACGAGCAGCAGGGTCGCGCCGATCAGGATCAGCGATCCCGGATCGTGGAAGCGCAGGGCCGCGGCGACCAGCAGCAGCAGCACCCCCAGCGAGGCCGCCTTGGTGCCGGCGTGGAGACGCGCGAAGGGATCGGGCAGCCGGATCAGGCCGATCGAGGCGATCAGGAAGAAGAGGCTGCCGAGCAGGAGGAGTATTTCGGAGATCATGTCCGGATCAGGCGGGAGAGGATGAGCGTGGAGACGAAGCCGAGCAGCGACAGCACGAAGGCGAACTGCAGCGCCAGCGGACGCTGGTCGTGGAAGGCCAGCATCACGGCCAGACCAAGCAGCTGGAAGGTGAGCAGGTCGACGCAGATCACGCGATCGGCGTCGTCCCGGCAGGTGATCAACCGGCCGAGCGTGAGCGCGATCGCCAGCGCCAGCAGGAAGGTGGAGATCTCAAGCATGGCGGCTGAAGGGCAGGCGGATGGAGCCGACCAGGGCGGCATACTTTTCCTGGATGTGGCGGATCTCGGCCTCGGGATCGGCCCCGCCGTAGAGGCTGTGGACGAGCAGGGTGCGGCCCTCGTCGGCCTCGTCGACCGACAGGGTGCCGGGCGTCATGCTGACCAGCGCCGCGAGTGCGAGCCGGTGGACGTTGCTCGGCAGATCGACGGGCACGCGCAGCAGGACCGGCTGGAGCCTGGGCCGGGGTGCCAGGACATCCCGGGCGATCCGCAGGGCTCCGAGCGCGATCTCGAAAACGTAGAAGAAGGGAAACAAGAGCAGGGCCTTCATTTGGCAGCGGTGTTGGCGGGTTCAGGCGCGTTCCCCGTGCCGAGCACGGCGTCGATGTAGGCGGTCGGCTCGCGCAGGCCTTCGGCCGCCGTCTCGGCGAGGCCGAAGAGCGGTCCGGCGGCGAAGCCGATGATCACCGTGACCACTCCGAGCGCCAGCGAGCTGGCGATGGCCGGCGGGGCCGCCGGCTTGGCGGGGCCGGCCTCCGGTGCCTCGCCCCAGAAGGCGGCGCGCCAGATCTTGAGCATGGAAAAGACGGTCAGCAGGCCGACGCCGACGATCGCCGTCGTCGCCAGGGTGTCGCCCGTTTCCAGCGACGAGCGGAGCAGCGCGAACTTGGCGAAGAAGCCGGAGAGCGGCGGAATGCCCGCCAGCGAGAGCGCGGGGATGGCGAACAGAAGCGCCAGCCACGGGGCCGCGCGCAGCAGCCCGCGGGTCTGGTCGAGTTCGGAGGAGCCCGCCCGCCGCTCGACCAGACCGGCAACGAGAAACAGGTTTGCCTTCACCACGATGTGGTGGACCAGGTAGAAGATCCCGGCCGCCAGCGCCAGCGGGGTGTAGAGCGCCAGCGCCAGCGCCATGTAGCCGACCTGGCTGATGATGTGGAACGAAAGGATGCGCCGCATCCCTCCCTGCGCGACGGCCCCCAGCACCCCGCCGAGCATGGTCAGCACCGCCAGCAGCTCCAGCAGGTCGCGGTGCGGAAAGGTGTCGGTGCCGAAGACCATCCCGAAGACCCGGAACATCGCGTAGAGGCCGATCTTGGTCAGCAGCCCGGCGAAGAGCGCGGAGACCGCCGGCGGCAGCTGGGGATAGGACGAGGGCAGCCAGAAGGCGAAGGGCAGCAGCGCCGACTTGATCGCGAACGAGCCGAACAGGAGCGCCGTCGAGCTTTTCACCAGGAAGGCGTCGTCGGCGCCCGCGAAGCGCAGGTGCAGGTCGGCGAAGTTGAGCGTGCCGGTCTTGCCGTAGATGAGTCCCGCCGCGGCGAGGAAAAGCAGCGAGGAGACGAGGTTGAGCAGAACGTAGCGCCACGCGCCGGCCCGCGCCTCCCTGCCACGCATGATGGCCATGAGCGCGAACGACGAGAGAAGCAGTACTTCAAACCAGACGTAGAGGTTGAACAGGTCGCCGGTGAGGAAGGCGCCGCAGGTCGCGGTGCTGAGCGTGAGCACCAGCGGGAAGAAATGCCGGCGGTGCCAGTGCGCCGGCAGCACGGCGGCACCCGTGACAAGTGCGGCAAGCGTGACCAGCTGGCACACGGCGAGCATCAGCGCCGAAAAGGTGTCGGCCACCAGCACGATACCGAAGGGCGCGCTCCAGCCGCCGGCATGCACGGCGAAAACCTCGCCGTCGGCCGTTGCCGCAACCAGCCCGAGGGCCGCCGCGAGGCTGACCGCGACGGCCAGGATCGCAATGCCGGCGGTCACCCGCGGGCGGGGGCCGACCGCCAGGCACACCACCGCGCCGACGAAGGGCGCGAGCAGGCACAGCAGGAGCTGGAGGTCGGGAGTCATTTGTCGGACGAGCGAAGGACGAGGGTGAGCAGGAAGGCGATGATGCCGAAGCCGATGACGATGGCGGTGAGGACCAGCGCCTGCGGCAGCGGATCCGTCGGCACCGCCATGCCCTTCTCGATCAGGGCGGGCGCATTGTGGCGCAGGCCGCCCGAGGCGAAGAGCACGAGATTGGCCGCCTGGCCGAGCAGGATCAGGCCCACCAGCGCGTCGATGCGGCTCGGACCGAGCAGACGATACAGTCCGGCGGTGGCCAGGAGTCCGATGGTGATGGCGAGGAGAACGGGCATGGACGGAAGTTCAGGGTGAAGAGTTCAGAGTGCAGATGTCCGGTTCGGCTGGAAATGGCGGAGGAAGCCGAGGCAGAAGCCGAGCACGGTGAGGTAGACGCCGAGGTCGAAAAGCAGGGGCGTGCCGAGATGGAAGTCGCCGGAGTGCCACCACAGGCCGGTAAAGAATTCCTTGCCGGAAAACAGCGGCAGAAGCGCCGAGCCGAGCGCCACACCGAGTCCGCCGACCATGAGCCGCAGCGAGGCATGGCGCAGCCGCCGGGCATCGAGGCGCGGATGGCGCACGAGCAGCAGCAGGCCCAGCGCCGTGGCCGCGACGAGGGCGGAAATGAAGCCGCCACCCGGAGCGTTGTGCCCGCGCCAGAAGAGCCACAGCGAGACCGGCAGGCAGAAGGCCGCGAGCCCCCGCGCCGCGGTGCCGAGCCACGGGCTTTCACTGTCGAAGGGCAGGATGGACCGCCGCCGCGCCGCGCCGAGGGCCGCCGTCGCTCCCAGTGCGGCGATCGCCAGCACCAGGATCTCGCCGAGGGTGTCGATGGCCCGGAAATCGACCAGGATCACGTTGACCACGTTGGCGCCGTAGGCCGCGGACTTGCTGTGGGTGAGGTGGAAATCGGAGATCGGGTGGTCCCACTCGAGCGCCATGGCTTTCAGCACCAGCATGGTGACCAGCAGGCCGCCGGCGAGGGCCACCAGCGCCCGGCCCAGGGAAAACGACGAGGTGGTGGCCTCGACGCCGGTCTTCTTGAGCACGCCGGCCAGCAGGAACAGCAGCAGCGTTTCCGCCATCAGCTGGGTGAGCGCGAGATCCGGGGCGCTGAACCAGAGGAACAGCAGGGCGACGATCAGGCCCACGAAGCCGAGCGAAACCAGCAGCGTGAGCGTGGTCCGGGCAGTGCAGGCGAGAAAGGCGGCCAGCGCGGCCACCGGTGCCAGCAGCAGCCACACCGAGGTGCCCGCCGAGGCATCCGACTCGGGGAAGGACCACTCCGCCGCGTCGAGGCCGATGAAGGCCAGCAGGCCGATGGCCGCAATCATGATTCCCATCTGCACCCCGGGCCGGCCCGCTTCGAGCCATCGACCCGCGCCGGTGCCCAGCGTGCGGATCGCCTGCACCGTGTTGTTGAAGGCCGGCTCGAAGATCGGCTGCAGGCTGTCCGGGAGCGGGGCGAGATCCGGCCGGATCAGCACCCGCCACACCGCCACCGAAAGCAGCAGCGCCCCCATTCCCAGGCCGAAGGCCGGCGTCCAGCCATGCCAGAACTTGAAGGCCGCATCCGCCGGTGCCCCGAGCGCGGTGGCGGCCGCACCGAGAAACTCGTGGGTCGTCGCCGGCAGCGAAATGACCAGCCCGAGCGTGCCGAGAGCCGGGATCAGGGCGGCCAGGGTCATCGAAAGCGGGAGCCTCTTCTTCGGCTCGGGGCGCTGGCGCCAGTCGAGCAGGGGCAGCAGCAGCTTGAGTCCCAGGCCCAGCACGCCGGCCGCGGCCAGTGCCGTCGAAACCGCGAGCAGCGGCGAGTAGGCCCAGGTGGCCTTGAGCAGGTATTCCTTCCCGAGGAATCCCGGCAGGGGGGCGAGACCGATCAGCGACAGCGCCGAGACCGCGAAGGCCAGACCGGTGAAGGGCGCCGCCTTCACGGCGCCGACCAGCCCCCCGAGCTGGCGGGTGCCGAAGGTTTTCTCGAGGTTGCCGGCGGCGAGAAAGAGCGGCGCCTTGTAGAGCGCGTGCGCGGTGAGAAAGATCACGAACCCGAGCATCGCCGCCGGCGTGCCGAGACCCGCCAGCACCGTCAGGAATCCGAGCGCGGCCAAAGTCGTGCAGGCGAGCAGCGCCTTGAGGTCCTGCTCGCGCGCGCCGCGCAGGACCGCCGTGGCAACCGTGAGCAGACCCGCGGTGGTGACCAGCGGCGTCCACAGCGGGTGCCCGGAAAGCAAAGGCGCGAGCGTCGCCATGAAGAACACGCCGGCCTTGACCATCGTGGCCGAGTGCAGGAACGCCGACACCGGGGCCGGACCGACCATCGCGTTCGGCAGCCAGAAGTGGAACGGCCACTGCGCCGACTTGGTGAAGGCCCCGAGGAGAAGCAGCACCAGCGCGCCGCTCGAAAGCGTCGCCGCCGTGCCGTCGCCGGCCATGGTCAGCAGCTCCACGATGGATGCCGTGCCAAAATGCAGGTGCGTCAGCACGATCCCGGCGAGCATGCACGCGCCGCCGGCGAGGGTGACCAGCAGCGCCTGCGCCGCCTTTTCCCGCACCTCCTCCTTTTCATGGTGGAAGCCCACCAGCAGGAAGGAGAGCAGCGAGGTCGCCTCCCAGAAGAGGAACAGCAGGTAGAGGTTGTCGGAAAGGATCACGCCGAGCATCGCCAGCGTGAAGCCGCACAGCGCCGCCAGCACCCCGGGGAGGTGACGGCTTTTCGCCAGGTAGCCGCCGGCATGCAGCACCACGCAGGCCCCGAGCCCGAGGACCAGCGCCGCGAACCAGGCGGTGAACGAGTCGAGCCGGAACGCGAACTCCACGCCCAGCTGCGGAACCCAATCCCACGACTGCCGGGCGGGTTCCAGCCCGGGCACCCGGGCGAACATCGCCACCGAGCCGGCAGCCATCAGGGCCGCCGCCAGGCCGGTGATCCATTGGGGCCGCGAGCGCACGAGACCCGGCCACAGCAGGGCCAGTGCCAGCGGTACCACCGGCAGCAGGGCGGAAAGGAAAGCCTCGCTCATCTTCAAAAATGCCGGACGTTTCAGCGATATCCGGCCTCGGTGGCACACGGGCAGGACCGCGGGGCCGCGCCATCAGCCCGCCCCTGCATGGCCGGCCGACCCCGCCGCACGGGGGCGGAGGCGGACGGCACTTCGTCGGACGGAACGGCGGGAATCTTCTCGAATCGCTTCATGAGGCACGCGGCGGGTCTCTGGCGAAAGGGTTTGCACGAATTCGATGTCGTTCAATAAGAACCGGACTGGAAATCGGGCTTTCGATTCCAACCGACGGCTTCCGGGCTCTCCATCGATCGCAACGACGGTGCCATCCTGTGGAAGCGCACGATCGAGTGCGGCAAGCCCGAGAATCCGCACCGGATGAACAGCTTCGCCACGCCGACCTGCGCGACCGATGGCAAGCTCGTGGTCGCGTTCTTCGGCCCCGGCGGAATCCACGCCTTCGACCTGGAGGGCCAGCCTCGCTGGTTGTCGGCGACCACATCCTGATCCAGAACGCCTGCGCCGGTGAAACGCTGGTGCTCAAGCCGGGCGACCAACTCGAGATCGTCGGCCACAACACGCTCGGCGCGGAAGTGGACGAAATGTTCCGCGCTTCCCTGGTCCCGGCCGAGGGACGGATCTATGCGCGTTCGCTTTCCATGCTCTACTGCATCGGGGCGAAGTAGCGCCGGTTTCCGGTGAGGCGGAAAAATTCAACCGCAGAGAGCGCAGAGATCACAGAGCTTGGAGAAGAGACCTCTTCATCCTGGAATCCCCGGTTGCGGAGTCCAAGCCGTGGTTTCAATCGTGGTTTTCGGGTTCATAGAAATCCCATTCTCTGCGTTCCTCTGCGCTCTCTGCGGTTTCAAAAAAATCGAAGCGCTCACGAGCCCGCCCCAACGACTTCCCAAAACCGCTCGAAGTCGCCGTCGCAGTCCCCGAGCATGCGGGTGAAGCGCGGGATCCCGGCCTCGTAGGTGGTGAAGGAATTGAGGCGCGCGTTGTTGACCGGTTCCTCGATCCACGACTTGAGCCCGCGGCCCCACTCGGCGCGCAGGGCCCGGAGGTCGCGGTTGAGGCGGGCGAGCTCCTCCCGCTTCCGCGCCCGCTTCCACTCGTCGGGCCGGTCGGCCGCATACACCATGCGCAGCCGGCCGGAGGCCTCGACGATCGCCTCGCGGGCCTGCGCGATCCTGGCGAGGCGCTCGTCGTAGCGGCGCGCCAGCCCGGGCCGGCCGGTGTGGCGAAACCAGCGCCGCACGCCCTCCCGGGCCACCGCCTCGGCCAGCGCCTCGTTCTCCGCGGTCGTACCAGGGATGTAGTACTTGATGTGGACCAGCTCGTGGAAGATCAGCTCGGCGTAGTCGACCTCGGCCCGGTGGACGAAGGTGTCGAGCACCGGGTCGCGAAACCAGCCGAGGGTCGAGAAGGCGTCGACCCCGCCGATCCACGTCTCGTAGCCCTGCTCCCCGAGCCTCGCGGCCTCGGCCCGCGCGAGATCCTCGCGGAAATAACCGCGGTAGGCCTGGCAGCCGACCACCGGATACCACCAGCGCTTCGGCTCCATCGACAGCTCGGGCGCGGCGTGGACGACCCACACCAGGTGCTCGCGCCCCAGTTCGGCGTAGAGTTCGTAGGCCCCTTCCGAGGGCATTTTCATCTCCTGTTCGGCGAAATCGAGCAGGCGGCGGGTGAGCGCGAGTCGTTCGCGCAGCCTGGGATCGGGGGTCTCCGCGGCGACCTTCCCGATCGGCTGGCGTTTTGTCAGCATCTCGAGCTGACCGACGGTCGCCTGCGAGTAGAACTCGAGCGTGCCGCAAGAGGCGAGCGCGAGGATGAAGCCGCAGAAACAGACTTTCGGCAGGATGCCGAAAGATGCCGGCAGGATGCCGGCGCTCCCACTACCTGCCCTCATCGGCACGGCCGTTCGGTCCCGCCGCGTCCCGCAGGGCCTTCTTCTTCTCCCTCGCCTCGCGGAAGAAGCTCTGGAGCAGCGCGAGGCATTCGTCGCCGAGGACGCCGTGGGCGATCTCGCACTGATGGTTCAGCGGCGGATTGGATTGGAGCAGGTTGATCCACCCTCCGGCGGCGCCGGCTTTCTCATCCGCGCAGCCGAAGACCACCCGGTCCGGCCGGCAGTGGACGATGGCCCCCGCGCACATCGGACACGGTTCCTTGGTCACGTAGAGCGTGCACCCTTCCAGCCGCCAGTCGCCGATGGCATCCTGCGCCGCCGTCAGGGCCAGCATCTCGGCATGAGCGGTGGCGTCCTTGAGCGTCTCGACCTGGTTCCACGCCCGGCCGATGACCTGCTGCCCGTGTACCACCACGCAGCCGACCGGCACCTCGGTCGCCGCGTAGGCCTTGCGCGCCTCGCGCAGCGCCTGGCCCATGAAATAGTCGTCGCTGAGCAGGTCGATCTCCACGCCGCCCAGCGTGGAAGGGCCAGCGGAGCAGTGCCAAGTTCCAAATTGCCCGCCCCCACCCCGCGGCAGCCCCCATCGCTCCCGAGGCGGGAAGGACTCCTGGCGCGGCGTCATGTAGTGCCAATGGCCGCCGCCCGGGATCGGGCCCACCGGTGCCAATCCTTGACTCGCCCTGGTGCCAGGTCCTCAACGGCACCTGGAAATTCCACCACGCCGCCCACCCGGACGCCCGCCCCGTCGAGTTCTTCAAGCCGGGCTTCGACGTCTCGGGCTGGGACGACATCGAGGTCCCGTCGAACTGGCAGATCAAGGGCTACGGCACGCTCCACTACACCAACATCACCTACCCCTTCCACAAGGACCCGCCGCGCGTCACGGCCACGCCGCCGGGAAACCACCTGACCTTTCCCGAGAACAATCGCAATCAGTTCGGGTCCTACCGGCGGACCTTCACGATCCCCGAAGAGTGGAAGGGCCGCGAGACCCTGATCGCCTTCGAAGGGGTCAACTCCGCCCGAGGCTGACCTTCCGCAACGTCTCCGGCGAGGAAACCACCGCCATCCTGAGGGTCCGCCTCGAGCAACAGGGCAATTATGGTGCCTCAGAAAGGCGGACTACACCAGGGGCACGCGGCCCAGACTGAGGTGTCGAGAGCCGGAGGCTTTTCAGGGACCTTCGGGCTTCACAACCCTCGATCGGAAGGCCTTACCCAAGGCGCTCAAAACGGGATGTCGTCGCCGTCGTCGCCGTCGTAGTCACCGACATCGGCCGCGGACCCGCCCTGCGGCTTGTCTTCCTGTTGCGACGAATCGTTGTCCGAAGACTGGGAACGACCGCCGCCACCGCCACCGCCGCCGCCAGCACGGCCGTCGGGCAGGAACTGGACGTTCTCGCCAACGACCTTGAGTTTGCTGCGCTTCTGGCCGGACTGCTTGTCCTCCCAGGTGTCGAGCTGGAGACGCCCCTCGATGAAGACGCCGCGCCCCTTGGAGAGGTATTTCTGGGAATTCTCCGCGGTGTTGCCCCAGACGGTCACGTCGACGAAGGTCGTTTCGTCGCTCCAGTTGCCGTTGCCGTCGGAGACGCGGCGGTTCACGGCAAGCCCGAGGTCGGCGACCGCGGTTCCCTTGGGAGTGTAGCGGAGTTCGGGATCACGGGTCAGGTTCCCGATCAACATCACTTTGTTCAGATTGGCCATGGCAAGCGTCAGATTGGCGGCTCGGACTCCGGCAGGTCAAGCACAAAAACTGTTCGTGAGAACAGTTACCGGCTCTGGTAGTGCTGGAGGTGCACCGACTCGTTGAGCTTCAGGCGTGTCTCGATCTTCTGGATCACGTCGGGCTCGGCGGAGAAGTGGTAGTTCACGTAGTGGCCGCCCTCGAGCTTCTTCGACGGGTAGGCGAACTGGCGGCGGCCCATTTGCTTCACTTCCTCGAGCTTGGCGCCTTCGGCTTCGAGTTCCTTGCCGACCGCGCTGACGAGGTCGTCGATGGAGCCGTCAATCCCCTTCGTGTTGAGGACGATCAGGCCTTCGTAGTTCCTGCTCATGATCTTGGTTTTCAGTGACTGGAGTGGATGAATTGTAGCGGTTCGCGGCGGCCGCGAAGCCCTGGGAGAGCGCAAGCTGCACGGCGGCCACCGCGCTTGCAAGCGTGTTTTCCACCGCCTCCTGCTCCTCCTCGCGAAAGGTGCCGAGCACATGGCCGGTCATGCTTCCCGGCCCGGCATCGCCGATGCCGATCTTGAGCCGCGGAAAGCCGTCGGTGCCGAGGTGCTCGATCAGCGACTTGATGCCGTTGTGCCCGCCGGCGCTGCCTTTTTCCCGGAAGCGCAGCCGCCCGAGCGGCAGGGCGACATCGTCGTAAACCACCAGCAGCTCGGACGGTTCCCATTTGTGGAAGGACACCACCTGGCGGACGCTGCGGCCGCTGAGGTTCATGAAGGTCTGGGGCTTGAGCAGCAGGGTGCCATCCGGGAGCCGGGCGGTGTGCGACTGCCACCTCGGGCGGGATTCGAAGGGCGTCTGCCCCGCCAGACGGTCCAGCACCATGAAGCCGACGTTGTGGCGGGTGCGTTCGTACTGCCGGCCGGGGTTACCGAGGCCGACGATGAGGCGGAATTCAGACACGGGGCGAGCCTCCGGCTCGAAGTGCCAAGTGCCAAGTGCCAAGTGCCAACCAGCTCCAAGCTCCAGGCTCCAGGCTCTGAACTCAAAAAGCCCCGGGCCGCGCGGGGCGGACCGGGGTGGGAAAAATCGTGGGGTCGATCAGGCCTCGGCGGGTTGCTCTTCGGCCGCGGCTTCCTCGCCTTCGGCGGCCTGGGTCTCGCCGATGACCGGCACCGCGCCGTCTTCGCCGCCCTCCTCTTCGGTGACCAGCAAGGCAGGCCTGCCGATGTGGGCGATGACCACCTCGGCGTCGTAGTTCGGCTTCACGCCTGCCGGAAACTCGACGTCGCCGATGTGCAGGGAGTCGCCTTCGTCCAGAGCCGAGATGTCGAATTCGAGACTTTCGGGAAGGTTGGTGGCCAGGCAGGTGACGTCCAGGGTGTGGAGGCCCTGTTCAAGAATGCCGCCGGCCTTGACGCCGACCGGGTTGCCGATCAGGTGCACCGGCACCGAGGCGTTGAGCTCGGTCTTCTCGTTCACCGCGAGGAAATCGGCATGAAGCGCCTCACCGGTGAGCGGGTCATACTGGATGTCCTGCAGGAAGGCGAGGTCCGACGCCCCGCCCTCGATGGCGAGGTTGATGAGGATGTTCTCGGACTCACTGTCGCCCAGAAGCTCGCGGAAGGTCTTGGCGTCGACCTTGAGGTTCTTGTTCTCGGAATCTTTTCCGTAGAGCACGGAGGGCAGCCAGCCTTCGCGGCGCATCTGCTTGAGGAGACCGGATCCGGTGCGGGCGCGGAGCTCGGCTTTGAGGGTGTGCTTCTTGGCCATGAAAAAAATGAAGGTTGGGACGGTCCGCCGGAACCGGCGGGGCCGCGGGTCATAGCCACCCGGGCCGGGATTGTCAAAAAATTGTTGAGGGGTGTTTCGGGCGCGCCGGGGCGGCGGGGCTGCCACGCGGAGCGATCCGGACCAATCAGGCGCCGACCACGCCACCGATGCGCGACTCGACGAGGTCGGCCCCGGCGTCGTCGCCGTCCTCGCGGAGCAGCTCGCAGTAATTGGAGGCGACCGCCTCCAGGTCTTCCCGGTAGTCCTCGCCCAGGGCCTCGAAGCCGGCGAGGGCCTTCTCGAAGTGCTCGCGCGCGATCTTCCGGTCGCCCGTTTCCATCAGGGCCAGGGCGAGGTTGTTGTTCGACTGGGCCGTGTCCGGATGATGGTCGCCGAAGAGCTTGGTCCGGGCCTCCAGCGCCATCATGTGCATCTCGCGGGCCTGCTCGAAGTAGCCGGCGGCCAGGTAGAGGGCGCCGAGGTTGTCGGAAAGGGTGGCGGTCTCCTCGTGATCGGGACCGAACTGGTTGTGCAGGATTTCGAGCGAGCGCAGGTAGAAGGTCTCGGCGGCATCGACGTCGCCCTCGTCCTTCTTCAGGTAGGCGAGGTTGTTGGCCATCACGGCCACGTCGATCATGGCGGGAGGATCGCAGTCCTCGAACAGCTGCATCGCCTTCTCCCAGCAGTCGAAGGCGCGCTTCTCCTTGCCGAGCGCATCATACACCGCTCCTTGGGAAGCCGTGATGCGGGCGAGTTGGAGGCGTCGGTCGGGCCGGTTCTCCAGAAGGTCGATCGCCTGCTTGAAATCGTCGATGGCCTCTTCGTGGCGCTCGAGCTTGCGCATCAGCTCGCCGCGGACCTCAAGGGTCGAGACGAATCCATCGACGCTGTCGAGATCGGAACTCAGGGCATGCTGGGCCTTTTCCACCGCAGCCGTGGCCGCGTGGACGGCTTCTTCGTAGTCCCCCTTGGCGAGAAGTGCGTCAACACGCTCGCGCAGGATCTGGATGATGGTGGCGGTGGGAGAGTCCATGACGTTGTAAATACAGTTACGATTTATCCGGACGATCGGCAAAGGGCTTTTTCGACGAATCCGCGAGCGCCTCGAGGGCCTGATCCCGCAGTCCGGGGAGGCCGCCGAGGGCTTCCCTCAGGGCCGGGGCCGCCTGCCTCTTTTCCCGGCCTAGACCGAGCAGCCGGGCCAGTTCGCTTTCGAAGTGCCGCAGCGCCTTGGCCGAAGCGCCCGACGTGTCGACATGATCGAGCCCGCGGCGCAGCAGGTCGTGCAGCGCGGGCTCGGGGTGCTCCCGCTCGACGGCGGTTTCGAGCAGGCGGCAGAAGTAGCCGGCGAGCAGGGCCGACTTGTAATCGCGGCGGATGCCCTCGCGAAGATGGCGGGGCTCGGCCTCCCGCAACGTGTGCAGCTCGCCGCGGCGGGCGCGGGTCCAGTGGACTTCCGATGAGAAAAACAGGTCCAGCTTTCCGGCGAACGGACTCTTCGGGCGCCGCGCCCCCTTGGCGACCGTCTTGATCAGGCCGGCGTCCTCGGTGAACCAGTGCACGATGAAACTGGTGTCGGTGAGCTTCGTCAGCCGGACGAGGATGCCGTCGGAGCGTTCCATCGGCTTGGACTGCTAGAGCAGGGTATCCGTCGGTGCGGGCGGTGCGGGCGGTGCCGGCGGGTCGCCCTCGAAGGCGGGCAGCGGTGCCACCAGGTTGGCGGGCAGCGGGAAGCGCTTCTCGAAGATGCCTTCGGCGATCTCGTTCGACTCGGCGTAGGCGTCCTTCACCATCTCCAGCTTGGCGTCGAGGTTGTCGATGTAGTGCAGCGCGAAGGCCTCGGGGGTGCGCGGCAGGGTGGGCGAGCCGAACTCAAGCGCCCCGTGGTGGGCGGCGATGAGGTGCAGCAGGTGCAGGCGGACCGTTTCGCTCGGCGGATCGAGGGCCAGCCAGCCCGTGGCCGCCGGCGAGTCGGCGACCTCGTGCCACAGCTTGTTGACCAACTCGATGCCGAGTGGGATGTGACCGAGCATCTCGCCATAGACCGAATGGGTCTGGGCGAAGCCGCGCTCGGGATACTGGTTCTCCCACAGCTTGCCGCAGTCGTGGAAAAGCACGCCGGCAAGCATCAGGTCACGGTTGAGGTCCGGATAGACGCCGCAGATGGCATCGGCCGCCCGCATCATCTGGGCGACGTGTTCGGCCAGTCCGCCGCGGCGGGCGTGGTGGTTCTTCTTCGCTGCGGCGGCGCGGCGGAAACGATCGCCGAACTCGTCGAGGAAGCGGTCCACCAGGGCCGACAGCCGCGGGTCGGCGATGCTCCCGCAGAAGGCGGTGATGGCCTTCCACGCCTCGCGCTGCCTTTCGGCGGTTTCGGCGTCACCGGCGTGAAAGGCCTCGAGCGCATCGCTGTCGAGCTTCTCCCACGAGAGGTTGGCGGCGTTCAGGCCGAACTGGTTCTGCGTCCACTCCGCATCGAGCCGCAGCACGGTCCCGTCGGCGAACCCCCGGGCCGCCTCGAAAAGCGGCGCGTCCGACCAGGCGTTCAGTCCGAAGCTGCCGGTGGCATCGGCGAAGGTCAGCACCAGATAGGGCTTGCCGGTCTTGGTCTGGCGCTCGCTGCGGCCCTGCAGCTCGGCATCCACGGCGAAGCGCTGCGGCTGCTCGTTGGCCTGCTGTTTCAGGGCCGCGGCCGTGACGAATTCCATGGTGGTAAGGATGGGAATTCCGGTCCGGGACGTCGAGGCGGGAAAAGGATAGTTTCATCGACACGCATCGCTGGATTTTCCACGGTAGAGGGGTCTCGAGCTGTCTGATGCTGGCGTCCATTTTCATCGAGCCATGGGAAAGCGTCTACATGGTGTTTCTCTACCCGGGTTGCGCAATCTGGGCGGCGGGGATGGTTTGGAGCCTACGGCGGCGAAATTTGCGGGGTGCACTTCTACTGCAGATTATTGGTGCCATTGAGGTCGCGATTGGTGCGGGAGCGGCGTATGTGACGGGTTTGAATGGCACAGCATCTCTCCTCGAAACTTCCGGCCAGTTCAACCCGATGCAGATCGCTGGTGAGCATCGATACATGAGTGCCGTCTGCTTGATTGGGTATGCACTTCACTGGGTATTGCTCGCAATGACACTCCTCGTTGCGCTAATCGTTCGCCGACTTAGGGCTGCCCGCTTTCCCAAGGATTGAGCATGAGCTGCGGGGTCACGGTTTCAGGATATCCGGTCGTGAGGGCTGGTCAGGGGTGGTGAGAGTGGCTATGACTTGCGATCCAAGCCCGTTTCACCGCCATGGATATCTTCCTTCGCTCCGGCATCTGCGGACTGCTGATCATCCTCTGCTTCGTGATCCTCGTGGTGACCGCGGCGATCCTGATACCACTCACCCGGTCAAGACGGGTTGTCGGTGTTCTGGCGCTGCTGGCCTTCCTGCCGATCCTGCTCGGGCTGTGCGGCACCTGGCTTGGCTACCGTCAGGTCGATGCGGTGATCGATGCGGCGGTCGAGGCCGGTCAGACTCAGTTTCTCGACCACCCGCAGGGCGTCGTGGCCTGCGGCAGGCAGGAGGCCCGGTATTCCAGCTATCTCGGAGCGGGAGCCACCGCCGCATTGCTTGTGATCGCGGGCATCGCTTCGGTCGTCACCCGGCCGCCCTCGTCAGCCAGTCCGCCCAGCGGGGCTTGAGTCTGCCACGCCATCTACATCTCCAGCATGTGCAGGATGTGGGTGGCGGTGAGTTCGCCCATTGTTTCGCAGTCGCGGAAGATATCGGTGTGATGGTACTTCGCGAGGTCGCGCGCGAGTTGGCGGACGTGTTTGTCCGGAGCAATCTCGTCGCGGCGGAGGACGCCGAGCAGGGCCTTGAGCCGGGCGGCCTCGACCTTGGCGCGCTGGGCCATCTGCGCATGCTCCTCGGCGACGTACTGGTCGATGGACTTGCGGTCGAGCGACTTGAAGGCGAGGCGGGTGACCGGGCGGTTCGAGTCGAAGCGGTAGGCGAGGTAGGTCTTTCCCCGGCCCTCGTAGCTCTGCTGGTCGAAGTCGATCGGGCGCACCCGGTACTGCACCTCCTCGAAGTCCGGGGTGATGTCGACGACGTAGTTCACGCTGCGCATGTCGCCCAGCAGGCGGATGAAGCAGCGCTCGTTGAACTTGGTGAACTCCTTGGCGATGCGGACGCGGTTCAGCTCGGGGTCGGGCAGGTAGTCGCGCAGGAAGACATCGCCCGGCACGCCGGCGATGTGCTCCTCGATCAGCGTGTTGCCCTGGATGAGGTAGTTGATGCGGTTGGGCGAAAGGATGTGCTCGAGCTCGAGGCCGTAGATGCGGGAGGCATCGACATGCTTGACGTAGAAGTAGTCGGAGTTGTCGTTGTAGTCGTTGGTGATGCGGACGCGGAAGGGTCGCGAGTTGCCGAACTCGCCGAAGTCGATGCGGTCGACCGAGAGGTGGTCGTGGTGGTCCCCCATGCCGCCGGCCTTCAGCTCCGAGTAGATCTTGGTCAGCTTGGGCCGCAGCTCACGCATGTGCTCGGGGTCGTAGTAGACCGTGAGCCACAGTGTCTCTTCGCCCTTCGGGTTCTCGTAGGGCATCGACCCGGCGAAGCGGGTGAGGTCCTCGTAAACGGACGGGATGTCGCGCAGGCGGTCGAAGCGGAACAGGTACTGCACCAGGGCCGGCGAACCCTGGTAGCGCTCCTTCCGGCGGGAAATCATCGGCATGGCCCGCCCAGCCTGAGCGCCGCAACGGGCGATTGCGAGTTTTCAAACCACCGTGGAGCCGCTAGTTTGTCCGCGATGGACGATATCGCAGAGCTGGCCGCCGCGATTGACCGGGAAAAGCTGGAGCGGGCGAAGCGGATGACTCCCCAGGAGCGGTTCCTGGCGGGTGCGGAGCTGTTTGAAGACGCCTGCGAAGTCAGTCGGGCAGGGATCCGGGCCCTGAATCCAGGTTTCACCGATACTGAAGTCGAAGAGGAATTGCGCCGCAGGCTCGGAATCGCCGACCGGCTTGACGAGAAGAGGGAGCCATGAAGGGAAATGAGGCCCTCCTCGCGGTTCTGGCGGCGCTTGAGCAGTTGGACGTGCCCTACATGGTGACGGGGTCCTTTGCGACCAATGTCTACAGCATCCCTCGCTCGACCAAGGACGCCGATGTGATCGTCGAGGCGAAATCGGAACAGATTTTCGAGTTGCTTGATGCGCTACCCCCTGGCCTGAAAGCGGATGGTCAGATGCTGTTTGAAACCGTGACGGCGTCAAAGCGCTGGCTCATCTCCGTAGAAGGCTCGGCATTCATGATCGAGCTCTTCCTTCTGAATTCCCACGCGTTTGACCGGTCGCGTTTCGACCGTCGTCGTCGCCTTGGATTGCTGCCGGAAGTCGCTGCCTTCGTTCCGACGGCGGAGGATGTCGTCGTGCAAAAACTGAGATGGGTGGCGCGTGTGAACCGGGACAAGGACTTCAATGATGCTGTCGGGGTGATCCGCACACAGGGTGAGAAACTCGACTGGCTGTACATCGAGAAATGGTGCGCCGAGCTGGGGGCTTCCGATGCGCTCGCGGAGGCCCGGCGGATGGCCGAAGCCTGATCGCCCGCGAAACGATCAGCGGAAGAAGCTCGAGAGCATCCCCTTGATCACATCGATCACCGCCTCCCCGCCGCTGAGGTAGTCGTTCGAAGGAGTGGTGTCGACCTTGCTCCAGTCGATGCCGCCGGCGCGCGAGCGGCCCATGTCCGAGCCCATGGGGGGAAGGTGGAGCGACCGGAGCTCCGCCGCCTTTTCCTGCTCGTTGGCCTGGTGGATGTGCTTGCCGCCGGCGCGCCACCACTCGAGCAGTCGCCGCAGTTCGCCACCCTGCACCCACACGCCGTGCGAGCCGCAGCGGTCGAGGATCACGCCGCTCTGGCCGCCGAAATTCAGGTGGCTCATCCGCTCGCGGCACACCGGGCACTGGAGATACACGACCTCGTGGTTGTAGCCGAAATTCTCGGCGATCTCCGCCAAACGCTGGCGGTCGAGCCAGACCAGCGGGTTGGTCTTCTGCTGGAGCAGGGCGACCAGTTCCCCCGGATTGAAGAACAGCCCCAGGCAACTTTCGCAGCGCTCGATGCGGATCGCCGGGTCGGTGTCGAACTCGATCGTGCCGAGCGTCGATTCGCAGCCGGGGCAGGGCATCGAGCCGTCGTTGCCGAGGTCGCGGAAATGGATCTGGGCCAGGTCGACATCCTGGCGGGCGCTGCAGAACGGACACACCGTGAGGTTCCCCTCCAGCCTGCCGCCACAGTGCCCGCACTTCATGCCGTCAAGCTCGCCATCCCGCCGCCGCCGCGACAAGTGGAAAGCTCGGAGGATCCCCGAACGTTCCCTTCCGTCCGGGTGCCTCAAAGTTTTTTCAGATGGATGTCACCTCGACGGGGGCTCGCGCCTACAACAGACAGTGCAAGCAAACATCCCATCCTCTGAAACGAGACCCGAGGCCCGCCCTGCGAGCCAGAGGCAGGCCTTCTCGGTCCTCGCCCGGGAACATCACCGGGCGATGCTCACCTATGCCCGCGCGCTTTCCCGCAACGAGACGGTCGCCGCGGACCTGGTCCAGGACGCCTTCGTGTCGGCATGGAAAAACTTGGAACGCTTCGACGTGACCCGGGATTTCGGGGCATGGCTGCGGGGCATCGTCCGCAACAAGTGGCGGGAGCATCTGCGCCGGCACCGGCGCGAGGTCGACGTCGATGATGAAACCCTCGAAGCCTGGGAGGACCGTTTCGCGGGCTGGGACGAGAACCGCCAAAGCGGCAACCCTGAGCTGTTCGATGCGCTCGAGGACTGCCTCGGTCGCCTCCCCTCCACCACGGCCGAAGCGGTGCAACGTTTCTACTACCGCGACGAGACCTGCGAAGCGGCCGCCGCGGGTCTCCAAATCGAAATCACCACCTTCCGCAAGCGCCTCCAGCGGGCCCGCGAGGCCCTGCGCGATTGCCTCGACCGCAAACTTCCCCACCACGCCTGACCATGAACACGCAATTTTCCAACCATGACGAATCTCCCGCCGGCGACGATCGCTGGATCGATGCCATCGTGCGCGAACATGCCCGCCTCGGGACCCGCGCGGATGAGGCCTTCCTGCAGGGGCTCGACCGGGCGCTGGACGCCGATGCGCCGACCGGCAAGAACCTGAGCCTCCTCCGCTTCCGGCCGGTCGCGATCGCCGCCGGCGTGGCCCTCCTGCTGACCGCCGTCTTCTGGAAAGGATGGGAGCGCGATGGTGGGAACCAGGGCGTCGCCGCTGCTCCGGGAGCCCTGGATGCGGGCACCGAGTTGCTCACCAGTTTCCCCCCGGAACTCATCGAGGGAACTCCCAAGCCGATGAAGGTGCCGAAGCTGGTCGGCGTGCCGAAGGATCCGCCGACCCTGCGGGTCCCCGAGGGGACGACCCTGCTCTCGAAGGGCAAGCCGGTCACCTCCAGCGACGACTATCCGATCATCGGCGACGTGTCGCTGATCACCGACGGTGACAAGGACGCCGGCGAGGGATACTACGTCGAGCTGCTCGATGGACTGCAATGGGTGCAGATCGACCTCGAACAGCGCGCCGACATCCGGGCCGTGTGGCTGTGGCACTTCCACTCGCAGCGTCGGGCGTATCACGATGTCATCGTGCAGGTGTCCGATGATCCGAGCTTCAAGAGCGGGGTCACGACGATCTACAACAACGACTACGACGGTTCCGCCGGCATGGAGAAGGGCGAGGACCACCCCTACGTCGAGTCACGCTTCGGCCTGCTGGTGAACGCGAAGGGAACGAAGGGCCGCTACGTGCGCCTCTACAGCAATGGAAACACCTCCAACGACATGAACCACTACATCGAGGTGGAGGTCTTCGGAGTCGCCGGAAACTGATCGAAGAAGATTTCTACAGAAGCTCGCAAAGATCGCGAAGTGAAGCGCACGACCTGGATCCGGCTTTCGACCATCGGGTGACCGCGCGGAGATCTTGATCCAGCTCCAACAAAACCTCCTTCGTTACCTTCGCGTCCTTCTGTAAAACAACTCCACCAAGTAAATACTAACAAAAGAGGTCGCGGTTTTCGAGCCGTGGCCTTTTTCATGTCACCTCGCAGGGCCGGCGCGCCAACAAGGAATGAAACCTGAACCCACGAACCCACATTCCATGATGAAGACCAAACTGACACTGCTGGGCGTCGCCGCCCTGATCACCGTCGCCTGCGACCACGAGTCCGGCAACCCGACCACGGATGATGCCGAAACTTCCGGGCACTTGCTGATCACGGAATTGCCTCCCGAACTCATCGAAGGCACACCGCGCCCCATCCACATCCCCGGGGCTTCGCCGGGCCAGGTGTCACCCGCCAGGACCTCAAGTCCGGGCACCGATGGCGTGATGTATGTTCCCCGGGCCGCCGTCAGGCCGAAGCCTGCCAAGGTCGGTGCCCCTGCCTCCGCCCGTCAGCCTCTCGTGACTCCGCGGCCGGATGACCCCGGACTTCATTACCCTGCCGTCGGTTCTGCGGTGGACCACGAACGCTACGACCTGCTGGTGGACAATCGGTGGCAGACGCCTGAGCAGGCACCGCTATCGACCTTCAGCGTCGATGTGGACACTGCCTCGTATGCGAACGTCCGCCGCATGATTCTCGACGGGAGTCCGGTCCGCCGCGATGCGGTGAGGCTGGAGGAACTCGTGAACTACTTCGACTACGCCTATCCCCAGCCCGCCGACGGGCATCCCTTCGCGGTCCACGTGCGGAATGCCGCCTGCCCGTGGAACCCCGGTCACCAACTGGTGCGCGTCGCCCTGAAGGGTCGGGAGGTCAACCGCATGGAACGGGCGCCGGCCAACCTCGTGTTCCTGCTCGATGTCTCCGGCTCGATGCAGGACTCGCGCAAGCTTCCGCTGGTGGTCGAGTCCCTGAACCTGCTGCTCGAGGAACTCGACGAGTCCGACACGCTGGCAATCGTCGTCTATGCCAGTGCCCAGGGTGTGGCGCTCCCGCCGACGCATTGCGACAGCGAGGGAAGACAGGTCGTTTCGAATGCGCTCCGCAACCTGAACGCCGGCGGCTCCACGAACGGCGGAGCCGGCATCAAGCTCGCCTATCAGCTTGCCCGCGAACAGTTCAAGCCCGGGGGGATCAACCGGGTGATCCTTGCCACCGACGGTGACTTCAACGTCGGAGTCACCAGTCAGCAGGAACTGGTCGACCTGGTCGCCACCCATGCGAAGTCGAAGGTGGACCTGACCGTCATGAGCGTCGGCACCGGAAACCTCAACGACTCGATGCTTGAGGCGATCACCAACCATGGCAACGGCACCCATCACTACATCGATTCGCTGGCCGAGGCCCGGCGGGTCTTTCTCGACAAGATGATGGGCACGCTCGTGACCATCGCCCGGGACGTGAAGATCCAGGTCGAGTTCAATCCAGCCCGGGTCCGGAGCTACCGGCTCCTCGGCTACGCCAACCGGATGCTCCACAAGGAGGACTTCAACAACGACCGCGTGGATGCCGGTGAGATCGGCTCGGGTCACACGGTCACCGCCTTCTATGAAATCGAGACCACCGGACCGGGCGGCGATGCACGGGTCGACCCGCTCCGCTACGCCGGGCCGGTCCCGACCGGAATCCCGGGCAATCCCGAGTGGCTCACGGTCAAGCTGCGCTACAAGCAACCGGATTCGGATCGCTCCACCCTCGTGGAACATCCCTACATCGGGGTGCCCCGGTCGCTGGCGGAAGCCGATGCGGATTTCCGCTTCGCCACCTCCGTGGCCATGACCGCGATGGCCCTGCGGGGTTCCGGGGAACTCGGCACCCGTGGCTACTGGGATGCTGAGGCGATCGCGCAGGAAGCCCTCGGCAGCGACCCCGATGGCCGGCGCGCGGAGTTTGTCCAGTTGCTGGAGATGCTCTCGGCCCGCAGCGCTTACGTGGGTCAGTGATACCACGTGGAGAACCGCGGAATCCATGGAAGACACGGGGCAGACTCCGGTTTTCGGTGGATTCCGTGATCTCCGTGGTTTGGGCCTTTCTTCGGCCACGGAGGTGCAGAGATCACGGGGGTTCGCAGAGCCCGGACGGGTCATTGTGCTTCGAGGAGGCCTGACATTGGCAATCCTCCTCAGTGTCCTCTGAAACCTCTGTGCCTCAGCACTCGACGCAAGCCGGGCTCGCGGGAAACCCCGCGAGTCTCACAGGGCGCTTTTTGCCTCCCATCCCGGCGCTTTGGAAAAGTCGCGATTTACAAGGAGTCCGGTCCCCCGGCAGACTCCCGCCCTCATGTCCCACAAAGTCGATTGGCACGGTGTCTATCCGGCCCTCCCCACGCAGTTTCACGACGACTTCACCCTCGACCTGCCGTCCACGCAGAAGCATGTCGAGGCGATGCTCGAGGAAGGCGTCCACGGCCTCATCATGCTCGGCACGATCGGCGAGAACTGCTCGCTCTCGCTCGACGAGAAGGTGAAGGTGCTCAAGGCAACCAAGGAGGTCTGCGGCGACCAGGTCCCGCTGCTCAACGGCATCGCCGAGTTCACCACCGCCAACGCGTGCGAGACCGCCCGCGCCGCCGCCGCCGCCGGCGTCGATGGCTTCATGGTCATGCCCGGCATGGTCTACAACTCCGACCGCCGCGAGACGGTGAACCATTTCCGCACCGTGGCCGGCGCCACCGACCTGCCGATCATGTGCTACAACAACCCGCCGGTCTACCGGGTCGACCTGACTCCGGAGATGTTCGAGGACCTGGCGGACGTCGAAAACATCGTCTGCATCAAGGAGGCGGCCGGCGACACCCGCCGCATCACCGACCTCTTCAACAAGCTCGGCGACCGCTACATCATCTTCTCCGGACTCGACGACGTCGCGCTCGAGAGCATCATGCTCGGCTGCGCCGGGTGGATTTCCGGACTGGTCGATGCCTTCCCGAAGGAGAACCGCCTGATGTGGGATGCCGCCGAGGCCAAGGACTGGGAGCGGGGCGTCGAGATCTACCGCTGGTACATGGACCTGCTGCACTTCGATTCGGTGCCGAAGCTGGTGCAGTACGTGAAGCTGGCCTGCGCCGAGATGGGCTACGGCACTGAAACCGTACGCGCACCGCGCATGCCGCTGGTCGGCGAGGAGCGCGAGGCGGCGCTCAAGATCATCCACAAGGCCGCCGCAAACCGGCCGACGTGATCAAGGTGTGCCCGGATCAACCCTGGCCCGGCGCCGTGATCGCTTGCCTGCTGCCGGGGAAACCAAAAGGAGCCCCAACGGGGCGACGGGAAGCCTGTGTTATCCTTCCGGTGAAATGAAAACGCCCTTTACCCGCATCCGGAAGCTTGCCTGCGTGGTGGTGGGATCATTGGCCCTGCTTGGCTGCGACTCGGAGAAAGAGCCGCTGCAAGAGGTCGCGGGGAACCCGCCACCAGCGCCGGATTTCCTCGACCCGATCCCGGCCTCTCCCAGCACCACGGCTCCCGGGAAGATCCACGACGAGTACTGGCGGGGCCAGTTCGAACGGGTCAACGCCGAGGTCGCGCGGGCCGAGGGCACTCAGCTCGTGTTCTTCGGCGACTCGATCACCAAGGGCTGGACCCTGCTCGACGCCAACGGCGAGGCGGTTTGGCAGGAGCGGTTCGCAAAATACAAGCCGATCAACATGGGCAACTCCGGCGACATCACGCCGGTCATGCTTTACCGGGTCACGCACGGAAACCTCGACTTCCCGGAAGGCGAAGCCCCGCGCGTCGCGGTCCTGCTGTGCGGCACCAACAACTACGTCGTCAAGCAAAGCGATGGCGGCAGGGTGAAGTGGGACCTGGGCATGGACACCCCGCCGGACGAGGTTGCGGATGGCGTGCGCGCCATCGCGCAGGCGTTCCGGCAACGGTTGCCGGCGACGCGGGTGATCGTGCTAAGCATCCTGCCGGTCAAGAACCCGGAGAAACAGGTGAAGTGTCGGGAAACCAACCGCATCCTGGCCGGCTACCACTATCCCGAGGACCAGGTGGTCTTCATGGATCTGCAGGAGCACTTCATGAATCCCGATGGCACACTGAAAGAGGGCCTCTACACCGACGGCACGCACCTCACGCCCGAGGGATACGAGGTCATGGCCGATGCCATCACCCCGGAGATCGAGCGCCTGATGAAGCTGGGACCGATCGATCCTTCCTGAAGCCCCGGCGGGTCCGCCCGCCGCGGCACAAGCGTCTCTCCGCCTTTCCCCGGGGTTCGCGCGCTCCGCCCCGCCGCTCCGGCCCGCAACAAAGAGCCCGTCCAGCCCCGCAGGATCACGGCTCGACCGGCACGAGGACCACTTTCCTCAGGTTGACCGGGTGCCACCCCTTCCCTACCGGCCTCAGGGCGAGCTTGTGTTCGCCGGCGCTGGTCAGCTCGACCACCGCCAATTCCTTGGTGGAGTAGTCGCCATAGCCCTGGGTCCGGGAAATCCCCGCCTCGATCTTCCGGCCACCTGATTCGACGAGCAACCGGACGCCCCCGGCGGTCGTCGCGGTCTCGGCCATCACGCGGAATTTCCCGGGCTTGTCGACACGGAATGTCCATTGGAGCCAGGCCCCGGGGTCTTCCCAGAAACCGATGTTCGGCGGGCCGTCCTTCCGCTCCACCCGTGCCTGCTTCGAGTAGCCACGGTTGTGAATGTCGGCCTCGACGGCGCCAAGGCGGATGCTTCCATCCTTCTCCTGCCGCGGCAGCGCGTTGACCACTTCCAGCCCCCCCGCATAGTTCAGCTTGATGATGCTGACGTTTTCATCCGGAGCCTCCGCCGGCACGGTGATCTCCACGCCATTGTCGACCGCTTGAACCTCGAGTTCCGCCCCTCCGTCCAACAACGATGCCGAGCTCACCTTGCTGCGCAGGCCGGGCACCTTCAGCTTTCCATCCGCAGGCCAGTCGAACACGTGAAGGTAAAGGGCACCGCCACCGGCATCCGCCTTCGTCGTGCAGCGGCCCCAGGCCAGCCTGGCAAAGGGACTGGCCGTGGTCGCGTAGATCGCCTCGCCGTTCACATCCATCCAGCGGCCGACCTCGCGCAGCCGCTCGATCGACTCCGCCGGGATCGTCCCATCCGCCTTCGGCCCGATGTTGAGCAGGAAGTTGCCGCCCTTGCTGACGATGTCGCTGAGCTTGCGGATCAAGTCCCCGGTCGGCTTCCAGTGGTCATCGTAGGACTTGTAGCCCCAGGTGTCGTTCATCGTCATGCACACCTCCCAGTCTCGTCCCGGAATGCCGGTGGCGGGAATGTGTTGCTCCGGGGTGTCGGTGTCGCCCTTGAAGCCGCCGCCCAGCCGGTTGTTGTGGATGATCCCGGGCCGCAACTCCAGCAGCGGAATCAGCTTCGCCGCACGCTTCTCGTTCATCCATGTCGGCGTGTCCCACCACAGGACATCGAGCTCGTATCGGCTCAGAATCTCCTTCGTCTGGGGATACGCGATCGTCTCGAGATACCGGTCGAAGTCGCCCTTGTGCTTCTCGTCCCAGCCCTCGCCTTCCTTCATCCCGGCCTTGCCGCCCCCCGGGTGCGTCCAGTCCTGGGCCTGGGAGTAGTAGAACCCCATTTTCAGGCCCCGCTCCTTGACCGCCTCGACCAGCGGCTTGAGCAGGTCCCTGCCGTAGGGTGTCGCGTCGACGACATCCCAGTCCGTCACCTTCGAGTCGTAGAGGGCGAAGCCGTCGTGGTGCTTGCTGGTGATGACCACGTATTTCATGCCCGCCTGCCTCGCCAGGTCGGCCCAGGCGGCGGGGTCGTAGTGGACCGGATTGAACTCCCGCGCGTAGCCGCGATACGTGTCGACCGGGATTTCCGCACGGCGCATGATCCACTCGCCGATGCCGCCGATTCGCTTCCCCTCGTAGGTCCCGGCCGGCACGGCATACACTCCCCAGTGGATGAACATCCCGAACTTCGCATCGCGCCACCAGCCCATCCGGGCGTCGCGTTGTGCGGGGGTCTCGTCGGCGTAGGGATCGGGCGACTCGGCCATCGCGTGGTTTCCGGAAACCAGCACGGCCGCGGCGATGACGGCGCTCCGGAGGACCGGGCGCCACAGGTCAAAGGATGCGTTCATGGTTCACCCAACGAATACCCGCCTGCGGCACCGACTCTATCTCCTTGGGACCAATGATCGTCACCAATGGCATCGTGGATGTGCGGGGCATTCCCTCCAACGCCCTTGTCAAGGATCCGCAGGACCCGGAGAAGGATCACATCTTCCGGTTGCCGCAGTGGGTCTCGCTTCTTGCCTCGGAGGGCATCGATCCTATCGGTGGGAAGGCGTGTCATCTGATAGGTAGACACCGAACCCTCCAAAGCCCGTGCCGGGGTGGGCGAGCTTGTGGGCGACTCGTGATTCAGGGTGCCGCAACCTGAAGCCTCATGAACAGCCTGCCCGAGCCCATCGGGCGTGTGGCTTCAACCTCCTGAACCGTGCCGTCATCCGAGAGGATGCTTTCCGTGATGCCGTCGCTGTACCAATCCCCGGCGGCCATCGTCTCACTCCACTGCACCGTGAACACCGCGCCTGCATCGACGGCCTCCACGGAGCGATCGTAGAGAAGCTTCAGCTGGGGCGAATCGACGTGCGCTTGCACTGGTGAGCCACCCGCTTGAGTCGGACTCGAGTGGCACGCCCATTCCAGCAGGTTCTGCAGACCGTCGTGATCGGGATCGGCCGTGTCCGCGGCGTCTCCGGTGTTCTCCGTCTGTCCGAAGTGCTGGAGGCGCCACGCCTCCAAAGCAGTCAATCCCATTCCGGAAAGTGTGAGCGTGAATGGATTCTCGTCCGCGTCGTTGCTACCGATGTTCAAGGTCGTCGTTCGGTTGCCAATTGCACTCGGGCTGAACGTCACGGTGAAGCTTGTCGTCCCGCCTGGTGCTACATCGGAACCCATGCCCGCCGTGCTTACCGTGAAGTCGCCGGACTCGCCACCACTCACACTCACGCCGGCTATTGTCAGCGTGGCCAGCCCGGCATTGGTAATCGTGAAGGTCACCGGTGTGGAGCTCATGCCAAGCTTGCCCGCCCCGCAATCCACTGAACTCACGCCACTCACAAGATCCGTCCCCAAGGGTTGCTCCAAGCCAATCTCCGGATCGCCGCCGATGTAGCGGACGACGGCGAAATCCTGGTCACCTCCATCATAAATGTAGCCCGCCACTACGATCTGCCCGTCGGGCTGCAGGGCCGCACACTGGCCATAGTCGTTTCCGCCCCCGATATCGGTGGTGACGAAGCCTCCACCAAAAGTACTGTCCAGACCGCCATCCGGCTCGAACCGCGCGACCGAGAAGTCCGAGTTGCTCACCACGGACTCACCCGCCAAGACGATCCTGCCGTCCGGTTGCAACGCCACCCCCCTGGCAGAATCATTCAATTGTCGATACCCAGTACCCACCGTGACCTTGCCGCTCGTGCCAAACCCGGTATCAAGGGCACCGCTCGCCGCATAGCGAACCATGGCATACTCCCGATACCAGATGGAGCTGACATAGGACTCGCCGACGATGACGATTTTGCCGTCGGGTTGCACGGCGACCCCATACGCCCGGTCGTCATAGCCGATGTCCTTGGTCACCTTGCCATCGCTGTCGAAGGTGGTGTCCAGGGCCCCGTCGGCATGGTAGCGCACCATCGAAAAATCGTCTTCAGCGCTCACACCCGTGGAATACCCGGCGACGAGGATCTTGCCATCCGACTGAACCGTGACGCAATAGGCATAGTCGTTGGCGCCGATATCCGTCAGAACCGAGCCGCCGCTGCCAAAGCCCGTGTCCAGGCTGCCATCCGACAAGTATCGAACCACGACGAAATCATGCTGGCTGGCGTTGTAGGCGTTGCCCACGAGGAGAATTTTGCCATCGGCCTGCAATGCCATGCCGCGTGCAAACTCGGAGCTGCCGGTAACATCCGTCACAACTTTTCCGGCGTTCCCAAACCCGGTGTCCAGGCTGCCATCCGACTCGTATCGGACCAGGGCAAAGTCGGCGGAACCCGTCTCGCCTCCGACGACGATCTTGCCGTCGGGTTGCACCACCACCCCGCAGCAATTGTCGTAACCGCTGATGTTCGTCGTGACCTTCCCGCTGCCGCCAAAGCCCGTGTCCAGGCTGCCATCCGAATTGTAGCGCACCACGGCAACATCGGTGGGCAAACCGGAGATGCCCGCCACCACGATCTTGCCGTCGGCCTGCAGGGCGACGGCGAATCCGCGGTTGTAGGGGTCACCGCCAAAGTCCGTGGTCACCATGCCTCCGGTGCCGAAGCTGACATCGAGATCACCCGGCGCTGCGTTGCCCATCCCGCCGGTGCCCAGGCACAGCATCGTGACTCCGATCATCAGGGCGGCCGAACCTAGAGGCAATCCCGCCGCAGTCGCGGAGCCCGGATCGGGACGGTTGTCAGCCGCTTTCACACCGATCACACATTTATTACCCAGGCTCACGAGGTCAAGCAACCCGCGGGAACGTGACGCACTCGCTCAAAATCCCTGAGGAAAAGGCACAGAATTTCCGGTCGATCCGCCTGCTTTGGTGATCTTCTGGATGCCGCTGCCGAAGGTCACAAGAGAAACAATCACTCGGACGGCGATCCTCTCACCGGTCCGTCCACTCCGAGACGAACTTCTCCCAGCCTTTGCGGGCGGACTCGTCATCCCCTTCGACTTCGGCGATGCGGGCGTGGTGGAAGGCGCTGCCGGCCAAGGGCAGGCGATGGTTGGCCTTGGTGCGATTCACCAGGAGTGGATCGCGGTCCGGAGGACAGATCTGCTGCAGCTTGTCAACGAAGTCGGCGAAGGGCTTGCCGGTGAACCAGGGTGGCGCATCCACCGTGCCGCGGCGGTAGCTGCGCGGGGCCATGTACTCGATCACGGGGCGGTTGTCGGTGTTGACCGGATGGTCCTCGAACAGCGAGCGGGCGGCGGTCAGGTTGCCGCCGTAGAAAAGCAGGATGGTCTGCGGATCGAGGGGCAGGCTGAGGCGCATGAGGTCGCGGTGGTCCTTGCCGGAAACCGCGAGCAGTTTGTCGGCGCTGCTGTCGAGGTCGCTCGCCGGCAGGGGGCACCCGGGCTGGTGCCCGATGAGCGCGACGATCTCATCGCCAGGCTGGAAGTTGTGACGCCACAACGAAACCTGGTCGAAGACCTCGACCATGGTCCGGGCGATGATGGAGAACTCGTTTTCGGTGAGCTGATAGAGCGGCAGCCATTGAACAAAGACCCCGTCCGGGCTCAATCGCTTCCGGGCATTTTCAAAATGCTCGCGGGTGTAAAGGCTGCCGGCCCCCGAGCGGAAGGGCACGAAGAGGTCGGCATTGATGATGTCGAAGCGTTGATCGGTGGCCATCAGGTAGTGGCGGCCGTCCTCGATCAGCACCTCGGCGCGCGGGTCCTCGAACAGGCCGTCGGTGGTGTCGAAGCCCTGCACATCCGTCATGTACTTCTTCGCCGCGGTGATCACCTCGGGGACCAGTTCACAGGCGACCACGCGTTGCACCTTGGAATGCCGCGGGTCGAGCGCGCTGCCCGCGGTGGTGCCGGTGCCGACGCCGAGGAAGAACAGGCTCTCGGTTTCCGGATAGACCATCAGCGGGAGGTCCGCCTGGAACTTTTCCTGCATGTAGGAGCCGGTCGCACCGAGGCTGTAGTGCGAGTTGATCTTGATCGCGAGTCCGTAGCGGCTGTCGGTGACCGCGACGGTGCAGTCGCTGCCTTCCCAGGATTCGACGAGGCGTTCCTCGACGCCGAGCGGGTCGGTGCTGAGCACCGGCAGGCGGTCCGGCTTGAGGGCGAGGCCGTTGATGAGCAGCACGCCGAGGCAGGCGGCCTTGGCGGCGAAGCTGGCGCGATCCCACCTCAGCGGCAGCAGCAGGGCCGCGGCGATGTAGACCAGGGCGATGACCTGCATGCTGCCCCAGAGCTTCAAGGCGTCGAGCAGCAGGAAACCGCAGAGCAGCGCCCCGAGGATGGCGCCGGCCGTGTTCGCCGCCGCCAGCTGCCCGAGCGAGAGCCCCGGGGATTTCACGTGACGCTCCTCCACCTTCATCAGGTAGGGAAAGATCATCCCAAGCAGCAGGGCGGACGGACCGATGGTGATGAAGCCCGTCCGGAAGATCAGGAGGATGTAGGAAAACCAGCTGCCGGTGGAGGCGACGACCTGCATGCCGTCCGTCACGGCCAGGAAGATGGCGGGGGTGAAGGTCACGGCCACGGCGCCCGCGAGGATCAGTCCGGTGAGCACCAGGAAGGGCGGCGCCTTCAAGCGGGCCAGCTGGGAGCTGAGCAAGGCGCCGAGCGCCAGGCAGATCAGCACGATCACGAGGATGGCGGCGAAGGTGTAGACCGAGTTTTCCAGCACCTGGGAAAACAGTCGGGTCCAGAGGACTTCCAGGGCGAGCACCCCGAACCCGGAAACGAATCCGAGGAAGAGGATGGCCCGGCGGCCGCCGGCGGGCGGTGAATTTGCGGACGCATCGGCAGGCTTGAGCGCCGGTGTTCTGCGGCGCTTGTGCTCCCGCTCGAGCTGGCGGCGCTCCTGGCGGGACAGGCGCACCTCCGGTTCCTGCGCGGGCATCTCCTCAGGCGCCGCGGCGGCATTGGCCTGAAAGGCGACGGGGCGGGCGCTCCGCGACAGACGGAAGGCGACCAGCGCGACCAGGGCCGAAAGGAGAATCGCGAGGCCGCAGGTCAGGCCGAAGCCGAGCCACAGGGGCAGGTAGAATCCGGCCAGCGCCGCACCCAGCGCCGCACCCAGCGTGTTGAGGCCATACATCAGGGCGGAGATCCGCCCGAAGTGGCGACGCTCGCGGACCATGAACTGGCCGATCACGGGGATGGTGCCGCCCATGCAGAAGGCGGGCGGAAAGACCAGCAGCAGCGACAGGCCGAACTTGATCAAGGTGAGCAGGGCCCCGGGACCGACGCCTTGGAAGATCGGCGGGTAGATCCACCGGTAGAGGGCCATGACCGCGAAGTAGAGCAGGGCCGTGACCGCGATGCCCGCCTCGAGCCAGGCGTAGGTCCGCATCGGGTTGGGCGCGGTGGCGACCCGGCGACCGAAGAACCAGCTCCCAAGCGCGAGCCCGGCGAAGAAGGATGCCAGCGTCGTGCCCGCCGCGTGGGAGGTGTTGCCGAAGAGCAGGCCGATCTGCTTCATCCACAGCACCTGATAGATCAGGGCGGCGAAGCCGGACGCGAACACGAGACCGAGGGCGACTCGGGTCTCGTGGCGTCCCGCCGCGGAGCCTTCGATCATCTTCCCCTTCATGCCCTTTTCGCGTCTTCGCGGTTCTCCATGAATCCAGAATCAATGGTTCGCAAGCGTTGCCTCACTCTTCGGCAGTCGTAGCAGGAGATTCCGGCTCCTCCGAGAAATCCTTTGCCGCTTCGTCCGCGGCCGAACCCGCGCCTTGTCGAGCCGCGGCAGCGGTGGCGGTCAATGCCAGAAGTCCGATTGTCAGGTTCTGCAGGCGCATCTGCGGAAACGGATCGAGGAAGTGACCATGGAGTCGCGAGAGTCCGAGTCCGGATTTCTCACGGACGGGAGAAATGCAGGCCGGGAAAAGCCCGACCACCCGGTCATTCCAATTCCATGCCCGAGTGATAGCTTGGCAACCGTGACTCGTAATTCTTTTCGGGGTATTCTCCCCAAACCACCACGAAACCCAGGAACCCCGAGGATGAGAGCCTGCCGACGCCAACTGGAACCGCTGGGAAATGGAATCGTCCTCTGCCTCGCCGCCCTGGTCGGCCTGACCGGCGCCGCCCTCGGCATCAAGGATCCGGACAACCAGGGCCGCTGGGAACAACCGTGCAAGGATGGGCCGGACGCGGAAGTCCCCGGCTTTCTCGTCAACATGGGTCCCACCGGTGCCCGGGGGATTCTCAAGGAGCGCGCGTTTGTCGTGAAATACATCTTCGCCAAATCCCCGGCGAAGGGCGTGCTCGAAATCGACGACGAGGTCTACGGGGCGAATGGCAAACGCTTCCCGGCCCACACCTTCGGCGGCGGCAATCACGGCATCGAAGGTCCCATCCAGGACCTCGGCCTGGCGATCGAGGACAGCGAGGGCGAGGACGGCGTGCTGAAGCTGATGGTCAAGCGAGCCGGGGAGAACCTCGAGGTCGACGTCCAGCTCGAGGTGCTGGGCCGCTTCGCCGACAGCTTCCCGGTCGACTGCGAAAAGACCCGGGTGCTCAAGGCGCGCGCGGAGGAATACCTGATCGAGCACTTCGGCGGGGTCAGCTCACAGGGGCGCTGCGTCGCGACGCTCGCCCTGCTCAGCTCGGATGACCCCAAGGCCGCGAGGGCCGGCAAACGGATGGCGCTGGAATGGAACGAGCCGCAGGGGGAGACCACCTGGTCGTGGCACCTCGGATTTCAGGGGATCACGCTGGCGGAGTACTACCTGCTCACCGGCGACCGCAAAGTGCTCAAGACACTGGAATCGACCATGGAACTTCTCGAAGCCGCCCAGTGGAAGACTCCGATCCACCACTGGAAGTCGGAGCAGATCAAGGGCATCGACCAGGCCATCATCGACAAGCACCAGGCGCTCTACGAGGGAGGCTTCGGCCATGCGCCCTACTCGGTGATCGTCGAACGCGGCGGGGGTGGCTACGGGCCGATGCAATGGCCGACCTGCCTCGCCCTGATGACCTGGGAGTTGAGCAAGCAATGCGGCCTCGAGGTCGACCAGGAAGCCGTGGACCGGAGTTTCACCTTCCTCGATCACGGCACGACGAATGCCGGCAAGATCGCCTACGGCGGGGAGTTCACCCTGAACAACGGCCCGGTCGACTGGAAGAGCTGGAAGGCGAACACCCGCCACGGGGCCTCGCACAAGTCCGGCCTCGGCTACCTCGTTCACCAGCTCTCGCCGGAGCGCCCGGAGTCGAAGAAGATGAAGAAGCTGCACCTCGAGAACATCGAGGCGGCCTACAAGGACATGCCCGACGGCCACGCCTGCGCGATGATGGGCCTGACCTGGGGCTGGGCCGGCACCTTCGCCTCGGATGACCGCAAGCTCCGGGAAACGGTGGCCGACTACTACAAGGCCTGGATCAACATGGCCCGCTGCCACGGCAGCGACTCCTACGTGATCCTGCCGGCACGCGATTACGCGGATGGCTCCTACTACCGCGGCAACATCCGTGCCCACACCACCGCCGCCGTCGCCTTTCTCTACAGCTACTCGTCCCCGAAACTCCGGGTGCACGGTGTGGACGGATCGGCTGCAGAGACCGCCGACAGCACCAGCCGTCTGCCGGAATCAAATCTTGGAGAACTCCGGACGTTCCGCAACGCCGACCGCAGCCGCTCCTTCGATGGCCGGTTGGTGGGCTTCGATCCCGCGTCGGGCATCGTGCGGATCTCCCTGAAACACGGCGGCACCCGCGACCTCGAGTTCATGGCCTTCAGCGAGGAGGACCAGGAATACCTCAAGGCGCAGCTGGTGCCGGAGGAATAGACGGAGTGGCTCTTCCCCGATCCGGGTTCGATGGCTGGACCAAGTCGAACGGAAGATCGTCAAAGACCTCAAAGTCCAAGGTCACGAGTCTTTTTGCACGAGCGCCCGCAAGCAGGCGATATCACTCATCGCCGCCGTCGTCCTCGGCCTCGATCTTGCTCCTGAAATCCCTGAAGAAATAGATCTTCGGAAGCCTCCCCCCGCGATCGACCACGAATCCGACATACCGGCAATTCTCATCGAACCACCACTGCTGTTCGGTGATCCTCCGGAAATTGCCGGTGGACTGTGGCTGGAAGATGAACTCCGCCCGGTAGTAGCCGCTCTTCGGCAGGGGGGCTTCCGAGATGGCGAACTTCCTGGCGCCAACCGACAACTTGCTCTTCCCCAGCCTCGCCTGGACCAGATGGTTGGTAAAGTTGTACCAAAGCGTGTTCCCGATCTTGAACTTCCCCTCATCAAGATTGATCAGGTTCATCCGAAGGGGCATGCTTTTGTTGTCCCTGTCGGGTGACAGAAAAAGGTAGAAGTTCCTCACTCCCTCGCCCACCGACAACCTCGGATACCCGCTCGGAATGTTCTCCGGATCGCTGATGGGTTCCGGAGCCATCACGAGAGTGATGTCGCCCGGCCTGAGCTTGACGACCTCCGAGAAGTTCACCGCCGACAAGTAGACCCTGTGATTGTCCTTCCCATCGAACAGGTGAACGAATCGCGGAAAACCACTCGGCATCTCGGGAAACACCAGACGGCAGGTCCGTTCCGACTTCCTGAGGTCGTCGGCGAAACCCGGCGAGACCGCAAGAATGGTCGACACAAGAATGACAATCGTCCTGAACATGATGCGATATCGACTAAACCTCATCCCCACTCAACCACCGGAATGACACGACCTGGTATCGTCGGCCGAAGATCCTGTTGAGTTCGCTGGAAGGTCCATCCGTGGCGTCGGCCGGGTCGGCGCTGTCCACGAAGTCCCGCTGCCTGCGAACGGTCGCTTCGCACCAGGCTCTTGCGGTGACATTGCCATCCGCATCCCTCGCATCGCCATACGCACGAACCGTGAAGGTGTCGTCACGGGCGCTCAGCACGGGAGCGATCGGCCTCAGGACATCGGCCTGCCGGATCCAACCGGGCAGCCCGTACAGGCTGCTGCCCTCGGCCGCCTCCTCAAACTCATAATCGACCCCCGCGAGGCGGGCACCATCCACCTGGCTTCCGGCCGCTGCCTTCGAGGCCATCGTGTCGTCCGAAAGAAAACTTCCCGGGTCACGGAGCACGCTCATCGGGTCGTCCTCGAGGCTGTTGATCGCACTTTGCACCGCGCCGGCGAGTGCGAGGTCGCCGTCGCTGCCGAGCTGCCGGTTGACAAACTCGCTCAGCGAAAGGAACGGCCCCCGCAGGCGGACCTGCTCGACGATCTTCTCGGCGAGGTCGGTGATCTGCGCATCCGTCAGCCGCCTGAAACCGGTCACCTCCGAGTTTTCCCCGGCACCATCGCTGCCCGCCTCGATGTCCGGGGCCAGCGCCGCCCGGGTGACCGGGTGTGGTCGATCGTCGTCACCGTCCAGGGGAGCAATGCCGTTCTCCGAATGATAGGCGATTTCATCCATGCTCCTGGCATGACCGAGCAGTCCCCGCCAGGCATCCACGGAGGTGGAGTTCACGTTGAACATGCCGTCCACCTCGAGCCTTGACGCCACCTTCATCCAGCCGTCACCCCGCGGACTGTTCACAATGTCACCCACGAGCCTGGTGACATCTCCATCCGACAGGTTCGTATCGATGCTGATCGGCTTGTAGGCCCGGTTGGTGAGAGGCTGCTCGCCGTTGAGGAAATCCCTGTAGACCGTCTCGATGTCCCTGGCGATGTTGTTGCCGAAGTCGACAGGCCGGGGGGCGATGGAGGAAAAGAAGAAATCATCGAACAGCAGGTGATTCGCGCAGTAGGCATCGTCATGCTGCAGGTTCTCGGCGGGATTGTCCGGTGTCATGACCGGCGGCACGATGGCGTCGCCGGGGATCATGGGGGTGGCATCGCTGTTGCCGATGAGATGCGTCTGGTAGGGAGGCATCGGATTCTTTCCCCTGGGGTTCCAGGCCTGAAGCTCCACGAGCGAGGCGATCGGACGCAGTGGCAGTTCGTGGGTGATGATCCTCGAGAGACCGTCCCCGCTCTGGTAGCCGGTCACAATGAACCCTTCCCGGTCGCTGAGGTTGGGCGTGAGCGTGGAACCAAACGCCAGCGTGTCGTAACTGATTTCAAAGTTGCCATTCGCCGGGTGGCTGTTCGGGCTGTCGGCCCCGGGATCGACCAACGACATGCCGGCGAGCGGGTCGCTCTGGACAAAACCCTTGGTCGGCCGGCTCTGCGGGGTTCCTGTCCCCGTGCCGATCGTGAAACGCGGTCCGATGGTGATCGAATAGAGCGGCATTGCCGGAACCGACGCGATTTCCGCAACGGTGTACCCGTGGGGCTCGAAGTCTTGGTCGGGCCAGTAGACCTTGGCCCGTTTTGCATTGGTCAGAGCGGTCATGCTCATCATCTCCTCCGACACCCCGCTGTAGAGGGTGCCCTGCGTGTAGGAATTTCCGGTGCTCATGCCGAACGAGACATTGAACCCCCTCCCCGGACTCCGGAACCGGAAGGGCTGGGTGTAGACCTCGTTCTTCAGGACATACCAGAAGAAGTCGTTCGGTCCCAGGTTCCCGTTGCGGATCGTGACCGGAAGACCTGACGGGGCGGCAGGCTGGTAGCCATCCTTCGTGCCTATCGCCGTTCCTCCGAACCGCCTTTCAGCATCGCCATCCGGGGTGAACATCCGCACTTCCCCGGGCTCGAAGGTCAGTTCTCCGTTCGGGAGGTTGATGCCCCACGTTCGCAGATCCACCAGCGTGTTGGCCCGACTTCCATCTGGGTTGTAGAGGTCGCGGTTTTCCGGCAGGTGGTTGTCATACTCCCCGCCGAAGTTCCCGTTGGTGTCCATGTACTGGAAGTTCCCGTTGCTGAGCATGCGGTATTCCCTCAGCGGGATGTTGAACGGATTGCTGTAACGGTTGAGGGGCTGGGCCGTGAAAGCCGCCGGGAAGGAGCGCTTGCCACCGATGACCACTCCCGAGGAGGGGGCTCCCGGATTATCGATCGTAAGGCGCACGTTGTAGGGATTCCAAAGCGTCACCACCGGCGAGTAGATCAGGTCGGTCCTGTACCTCCCCGGCCGATTTGGATCATTGGTGGCCCGCACGTAGACGATGAATTGGAATCGGGCGAGGATGGGATGAATCCTGGGTGTGTGGTTGTAATCGTAGAACTCCTGGTCCGTCGCATCCTTCTCACTCCCCCTCCATCTCCATTTCATCACGGGGGCCCAGATGAAGGGGCTCTCGACCGCGCCGTTGCTGTAGGTGAAGTCCCTGTACAGGGTCGCGAAATTCACCAGGGACTGCCATGACGAGGAGGCGGCATGCCACGTGTTGGGCCACTTCTGGGGGCTGGTGAGCGAGTAGCTGCTCCATGGATAGAACAGGGACTGGGCGGGTGTGTGATTCGACACGGTGGGCTTCTGGACGGAAGAAGTGTCGCCATCCTCCGGACTGAAGCGGAACAGCGGGAGACGTCTCCCCGGATACCGGGCATTGATGTCATCCCAGCGCTCGCTGAGGATCGACAGGTCCTTGCGCCAGCCGCCCGTCGCCGTGTTGGTCAGAAGTCCGACCGCGTTGGTCGAAAAGTCATGAAACCTGCGATCCGGCTCGACCGGGTTGTCGTCCTCGATCAACGCCATGGACTGACGAGTGACGGCCTTGCGGGCCGGTTTGGCCGCCGCCCCGCCCGGATCGTGGGGCTCCGGGTCATTGACCAGCGTCACCAATCCGAAAACCGCGGGGTCTGCCACCGTGTGCGATTGCGCCCTTTCTGCCAAGCCGGCAGCGCCATTGGCCCGCGGCTCATAGGGCTGCCCCAGCCGGGCCTTCTGGTTCTCGCCCGAAATCCACCACGCGATGCTGCCACCGTCCACAATCCCCGTTGGAAGCACATGAACCTGACGCGAATCACCCGGCATCAACGATCCGTCCGCGAGAAGCGGAACGGTCTTCGCACCCGCAGCTGCCTCGACGAGTCCGGGGGCGTCGCTGATCGAAGGATTGCCTTCGCTGTCGACACTCGAGACCAGCCAGCTGAGGAAGCGACCTCCGCTCGACTCCGGTTGGTTCTTTGCCCCGTAGTCGGGAGGAATCGGGCGCCCGTTGTCCTCGTGATCCGTGCCTTCCCAACTCCTCCAGACCCCGAGAACCGGCGGGTTTTCTTCGTCCAATAGTTGCGCCGAGGCGGTCACCCGGGTGTCGGCCCCCGTGTGGCGCTGCAGTTCCGCGATGGCGATCACCAGGGCCAGCCTGGCGTTGGCCCGGGCCTCGGACATCGCCACGGCATTGGCGGAGTTCCGCAGGCTGATCGAGGACAGCGACAGCAGGCCGACGGCAAGCAGCGCCAGCAGGACCATCAGGCTGATGGTGACCACCAGGGCGAAGCCGCTTTTGCGAACTCGACCGGATGCCGCGAACAAACCCGGCTGCCGCACCGCAGCTTTTGGATTCACAAAGTGCATACACGAACTTTAGGCCTGCCGGCCCAGAACGAAAGCGAAAATCCGCCCGTCCTTCCATAAAACCATCAGAGACCTCTGAAAGTTCCGGAGTCCCGGCCCCGATCGGGCCTCCGGTTCACGGAGAACGAAAATCCCGATAGAAGAAGATCTTCGGCAACCGGCCCCCGGCACTGACAATGAAGCCCAAGTGCCGGCTCCCGGCATCATGCCACCAGCTTTGCTCCGTGATCCTGACCAAGGGCCCTTCGCCATTCACCCGGTATTGGAATTCCGCCGTGTAGTAGCCGCTCTCGGCCGCGGGCTTGGTGGAGATCGCGCGCGCCTGGGACTTCACCACGAGCGCGGTATCGCCCAACTTCGCCACTATCTGGTGCTGGGTGCGGTTGAACCACAGGGTCTGACCCGGCTTCAATCCCCCTTCCTGCGAATCGACCAGGTCCATTCGGACCGGGAGGACCGGATTTCCCGGATCCGGTGTGATGAGGATGTAGAAATCCGCGACTTCCCCGGGAATCCTGAGCCGGGGAGCCTGCGGCGGGAGTGCTTCCGGAGCGCCGACCTCCTCGGGCGTCATGACCAGAACGAGTTCGCCCTCCGGCAGCGGCATCACCGGCGACAGGGTCTTGTCCGGGAGGCTGATGCTCCGGCTGTGTTCGCCATCGAAAAGCCAGGCCACCTTCGGAGCACCCCGCGGCCGCTCGGGATACACGATGCGGCAGGTTCGCGGCTTCGCCTCGAGCAAACCGGACAAAAGCAGGCATCCTGCTCCGAGAAGGGCGATGGAGGAGACAATGTTCATGGTGCCGACCATTAGGGGGTGTCGGGCATCTTCCAGATTTGGCGCTCGGAGGGAAGGACTTCCTGAATCGGGAATGCCGATCCATTGCCGGCTGCCGGAGTGGAGCCTCGGCCCGCCCTCCCGGCGGTTCACCCATCTGGAGGTGAAGCCCGGCGCCACCGCCCAGGTTGAACTCGGAGGAAAAAATCCTCCCGTTCTACGAGAGGCGAGGTGAGCCAAGGCATCTACTTCAGCGGCTTGCCCCCGAAGTCGTCGGGCACGCCGTAGTAGTCCTTGAGGCGGATCAACTCCTGCTTCAGCTCGGCGATTTCGGACTCGTATTGCGGATCCTTGTAGACGCTGCGCATCTCCTGCGGATCCTTCTCGAGGTCGTAGAACTCCCACTCCTCGCCATCCGGCACGTCCGCTCCGTAGAAGCGGATCAGCTTGTAGCGTGCGGTCGAGACGCCCTCGTGACGCCGCACCGCGTGCCAGAAGCCGGGGAACTCGTAGTAGTGGTAATACAGGCTCTTGCGCCAGTCCGTGGGGGTCTCTCCCTTGAACAGCGGCACGAGGCTCTCACCCTGCATGTCGTCCGGTGCCTCGATCCCGGCGAGGTCGAGGAAGGTTTCGGCGAAGTCGATGTTCTGCACGAGGTCGTCGTTCACCGAGCCCGGCTCGATCACCCCCGGCCATTTCACCACGAGCGGCGCGCGGTAGGACTCCTCATACATGAAGCGCTTGTCGAACCAACCGTGCTCACCGAGGTAGAATCCCTGGTCGGAGGAATACATCACGATGGTGTTCTCCGCGAGGCCCGACTCCTCGAGGTAGTCGAGGAGCTTGCCGACGTTCTCGTCCACTCCCGCGATGCAGGCGAGGTAGTCGCGCATGTACCACTGATACTTGAGACGGGTCAGCGCCTTCGGATCGTCCTTGTCGATCCCGGCCAGCTCGGCCTTGCGCTCGGGCTGGCCGGCCTTGACGTCGCCACCCATGGTCATGTCCTTGAGGATGCTCATTTCCTGATTCTTCGCCGCGAATCCCCGGCCCTCGTAATCGTCGAAAAGCGTCTCCGGCTCGGGGAAGAACTTGTCCTTGAACTTCTCCTTCCAGCGCTTGGTCGGCTGCCAGTTGCGGTGCGGCGCCTTGTAGTGGACCATCGCCATGAAGGGCTTGTCCTTGTCGCGCTTGTTCTCGAGCCAGTCGACGGCGTTGCGGGTGATCACATCCGTCGAGTGCTCGCCCTTGTAGGTCGTCTCACCCTGCTCGGTGATGAAGACGGGATTCCAGTACCGGCCCTGGCCCGGCAGGACCTCCCAGTAGTCGAAGCCCTGCATCTTGCCGCTGAGGTGGATCTTCCCGACCATGGCGGTCTGGTAGCCGTTCTGCCGGAGGATCTTCTGAAACTGCTGCTGGTCGTGGTTGAACGTGTCCTTGTTGTCGAACTTGCCGTTCAGGTGGCTGTGCTTGCCCGTCAGCAGGGTCGCCCGCGCCGGGGCGCAGATCGAATTCCCGACGTAGCAGCGGTCGAAGCGCATGCCACCATCGGCAATACGGTCGATGTTCGGCGTGAGGTCGAGATCGCCGAAGCGCCCACCGTAGGCACCCACCGCCTGAAAGGCGTGGTCGTCCGAAAACAGCCACAGGATGTTCGGGCGCTTCGGTTCTTCCGCCATGAGGCAGGCTTGAAGAGCGAAGAGCAGGGCGAGGATTCGGATCAACATGAGGAGTTCGGGTTGCGGGAGGCTAACTCCGGATTCTACGGCGCGTCACGCCGGGGCTTTCGGAAGGGTTTCATTGAACGCAGCGGTCAGCAGGAGGTGGCCGGGCCTTCCAGGCCCGGATGCCCATCGATTCGGGACACCGGGCCTG